>NZ_DBHIIC010000011.1:0-34771 GCF_057248345.1 Filifactor sp.
CTCGCATTAAAAAGCGAGGTTTTTGATATGGTACCCATGATATGAGTTACTCTTCATCCAATTCATCATCCATTTGATTCACTTGATCAATGAGCTCCTTAATCTCCTCATCAGTCACATATTCAATCTTCTTGTATGCAATCCCGTGACCTTTGAGTTTCTCAATCAATAGGTCGGTTGCAAGATCTATCTCTTCTCTTGTACTCGTCAATACAAACTTTTTATAGTAAGTACTTGCATCAAATAGAAATCTTCTTCCAAACATAGCATCCTTTTTCTTTATATTCATAACTCCTACAAAACTGCCATAGCTTCCCATATCGTTTGAGAATGTCACGATTTCTATATCATTCAGACGATATCTTACAGGTATTCCGGCCAACACAACCATTTCATTGCCCTCAATCTCAAAAATATCGTACCTCTTTGAACCTTGACCAAGCACTTTAACAAACATCACTGTGGAAACAATTAGTAAAATAATCGATGCCACTATCATAAGAATCATTGTATGAAACATATCTATTCGCCGTCCTCTTATTTTTATATTCAAAATCCACAAAAATTTCTATCTCCTTAAAAATACTATCTCTTCGGTCTGTTTTCATGATGGTAACTAAACCCTTCCCCAAGCACCTCATTTACAAAACTGATAGAAATAAATGCCAAAGGATCAATCTCTTTCACAAATTGCTTGATTTTAAGGTATTCCTTTCTAGTGACAATTGTGTTGATAATCGTCTTTTCATCATTTGAAAATCCACCTCTTGCATAATAAATGGTTGTTCCCCGAATCAATTCATGGAGAATGTAATCATTGATTTCCCGATTCTTTACACTGTTGATTGTCATATTGATTCTGACATTGAAACCGGCAAGCAATTTATCAATAATCATAGAATTTAGTAAGATACCCAGCAACGCATACAATCCTAATTTAGGTCCAAATATCACACCTGCAAATACAGTAATTGAAAAATCGGATAGAAATAAAGCTTTTCCCATATCTATATTTGTAAACTTATTGATAATTTTAGCGACAATATCTGTTCCACCCGTAGAAGCATTTTGACTGAAAATAAACGCATATCCCAGTCCATTGATTAAGATTCCATATAACAAATTGATTAACAAATCGTCCGTCAACGGTTTAACATGAGGGAAATAGTATTCCAATAATGTGATGAGTCCTGAAATTAAAAAACTGGAGTACATCGTATATCCGCCAAATTCTTTTCCAATAAAGATAAATGCCAAAATAAACAAAATGATGTTGATTAAAATCATGAATCCTCCGGTTGGAAAATTCGGTATCAAAGAATTGATAATCAAAGCAAGTCCCGTTACTCCACCCGTTACCAAACGAGAAGGCACAAGGAAAAAATAAAATCCAAGGGACATAAGCACTGATCCAAGCGTCACTGACAAAAATTTTTTTAAATTTCGTTCCATATCCATCCCTCCAAATTGTATGATGACAAAAATATATTCAATATTATTTTATCACACTATCGTGGATGTAGTGTAACAAAAAAATAACACTTTTATCTTATCATTTCTATCGTTTCATTCAGGTAAAATATTTCTCTAAAAAGAACTTTAAACTTCCCGTAACGTGAAACAGATAGCAGAATTCTCTGCTATCTGTTTTTTTCTCTGCCATTTCTTTCTTAAAATTGTAATGACTCTTCAATATAAGACTTCAATTCTGCAATCGGCATACGAACTTGTTCCATCGTATCACGATTACGAACGGTAACACATTTATCTTCCAAAGAATCAAAATCGAATGTGATACAGAACGGTGTTCCCGCCTCATCGTGACGACGATATCTCTTTCCGATACTTCCCGTTTCATCAAAATCCACATTGAAGTATTTTGCCAAATCTTGGAACAACTCTGTTGCAGGTTCGGACAATTTCTTGGTTAACGGAAGAATTGCTGCCTTAAACGGTGCCAAAGCAGGATGGAAACGCAATACATTTCTAACTGTTCCATCTTCCAATTCTTCTTCATCATACGCATCGATTAAGAATGCCAATGTTACACGATCTGCTCCCAAAGAAGGTTCGATACAGTATGGAATGTATTTTTCATTGGTAGTCGGATCTTGATACTTCATATCTACACCGGAGTGCTCCATATGTTGTTTCAAGTCAAAATCGGTACGGTCTGCAATTCCCCACAACTCTCCCCATCCAAATGGAAATTTGTATTCAAAGTCTGTTGTTGCATTGCTGTAGTGAGATAACTCTTCCGGATCATGGTCTCTCAATCTCAAGTTATCGACTTGAATTCCCAAGCTCAATAAAAAGTTTTTACAATATTCTTTCCAATATTCAAACCATTTCAAATCTTCTCCCGGCGCACAGAAGAATTCTAACTCCATTTGCTCAAACTCTCTTGTTCTGAATGTAAAGTTACCCGGTGTAATTTCGTTACGGAAAGATTTTCCGATTTGCGCAATTCCAAACGGAACTTTCTTACGAGAAGTTCGTTGAACATTTTTGAAGTTGACAAAAATCCCTTGTGCAGTTTCAGGACGCAAGAAAATTTCTGCAGTAGAATCCTCTGTAACTCCTTGGAATGTTTTGAACATCAAGTTGAATTTACGGATTCCTGTATAATCAAACTCTCCACATTCCGGACAAACTATATGATTTTCTTGAATGAATCCTTCCAATTTTTCATTATCCCAACCATCTACATTGATTTCTTCTCCATTGTTTTCTTTGATAAAATCTTCAATAATCTTATCAGCACGAAAACGGGATTTACATTTCTTACAGTCAATCAATGGATCACTGAACCCACCAACGTGTCCGGATGCTACCCAAGTTTGTGGATTCATTAAGATTGCCGCATCTAATCCCACATTGTAAGGACTTTCTTGAACAAACTTCTTCCACCAAGCTTTTTTTACATTGTTTTTGAGTTCCACTCCAAGCGGACCGTAATCCCAAGTATTCGCCAATCCGCCGTACACTTCTGAACCCGGAAATACAAATCCTCTTGATTTAGAAAGAGAAACAATTTTTTCCATTGTTTTTTCTACTGCCATTGTCGTCATCCTTTCTTGTTATCTATAGTTTTCAAATTTATTTTTTGCTGTTTGATTCATACTATCAAAAACTTTTTTCGATAGACATAAAAAACTTCCGTCTCTCAGCAAAAAATGCCAAGGGACGAAAGTATCATTCCGCGGTTCCACCCTTGTTACGCTACACAGCGTCTCTTTCTTTCGAAACACAACTCCAAAGTTCCTTTCAAAATAACATTTTACCGAATTTCCACCATCATCGGTTCTCTTGAAAAAATGGATTATTTCTACTCTTCTTCTTCACCGTTGCAACTTCTATCTGAACTAAATTCTATCATATCCAAAAAAGATTGTAAATTCTTTATCATTGAAATTTTGGAATGTCTGTTGAAAGTTCCTTTTTGAAAAATTTTTCAAGCAGTCGTATCCTATATGACTTATGAAAGAACCATCATAAAGTGAGGTTGTAGTTTTTGAATCTATGGTATAATAAATCTGTAGTGATTGAATTGTATTATCAGTAAATACGCATTGATATCATATGAAAACACATTTTCCTCTTCTTTATAGAAGTTGGGAGAGCAACGGATTTCAAACAGGAAACACAATTCAACCAATATTTTATCAATCAAACAAACTTAGAATAAAGGAGATGATTTTATGGCTTGTACCACACTTCTTGTTGGAAAAAATGCAAGTTATGACGGTTCTACTCTTGTTGCAAGAAACGAAGATTCCGCATCAGGGGTATTTACACCAAAAAAATTTATTGTTGTTCTTCCGGAAGAACAGCCACGCAATTACAAATCTGTACTATCTCATGTTGAGATTCCTCTTCCGGACAATCCAATGCGATATACCGCTATGCCTGACGCACTGGGGGTTGACGGAATTTGGGGAGCTTGTGGAGTAAATGAGAAAAACATCTCCATGACGGCAACCGAAACATTGACTTCTAACGAACGTGTCTTGGGTGCAGATCCATTGGTAAATTTGATTCCGGCACAAGGAAAAGAAGGAGATGAACATTACATTCCCGAGCGTCCCGGCGGAATCGGAGAAGAAGATATCATAACTATCGTACTTCCTTACATCAACTCGGCAAGAGAAGGTGTCTTGCGCTTAGGTTCTTTGCTTGAAACATACGGTACCTATGAAATGAACGGAATTGCTTTCCAAGATGAAGATGAAATATGGTGGCTTGAAACCATTGGAGGACATCACTGGATTGCCAAAAAAGTACCGGATGATTCCTATGTTGTGATGCCAAACCAATTCGGAATCGACTACTTTGATTTAGACGATGCGTTCGGACAACAAACAGAACATCTTTGTTCTTCCGACTTAAGAGAATTCATTTCGGACAATCATCTAAATCTTTCTCTTACAGATTCTTTTAATGCACGGTATGCATTCGGAAGCCATGCAGATTCCGACCATACCTACAACACACCTCGTGCTTGGGTAGTGCAACGATATCTCAATCCTACCACCCATCGTTGGGATGGTGAAAATGCAGACTATCGTCCGGATTCTGACAATCTTTCTTGGTCAAAAGTACCTGAAAAAAAGATTACGATAGAAGAAATCAAATATCTTCTTTCTCACCACTATCAAGGAACAGAGTATGATCCTTACGGTAAACATAACGATCCTCTGAAAAAAGGTTCTTTCCGTCCGATTGGAATCAGCCGTACCAATGTACTCGGACTGGTTCAAATCAGACCGTATATGCCGGACGAAATCAAATCTGTCGAGTGGATTTCATTCGGTTGCAATATGTTCAATGCAATTGTTCCGTTCTATGTAAATATCACAAAAACGCCAACCTATCTGAACAATACAGGCAAAACTGTCACTACGGACAGCTTCTACTGGGCAAACCGATTGGTGGCAGCATTGGCGGATTCTCACTTTGCAACCTGTAATTCTCATATCGAACGATATCAGCTTGCCGTACAATCCAAAGGACATGAGTTGATTCACAAGTATGACAAAGAATTCAAAAATCATCCAAACAACGCAACGTTGCTATGTGAAAAAGCAAACGAAGAAATTGCTGATATGTTGCAAGAAAAAACAAATGATTTGCTGGACAAAGTTCTTTATACTGCAAGTTGTAATATGAAAAACGGATTTGCTCGTTCCGATGCGTAAGTAAAAAACAAGGTCGTCATCTCGACACAAAAAAAACAAAGGTGTTCTCTTTTTGAAAGAGTCCCTTTGTTTTTTCTTTATTTTATCAAAACAACATTTTTTCTTTATTTTTTTTTACTCCATTCTTGTGATAGAAATGGATTATTTCATTTTAATTAAAGGAGATACTTTTTTGTATAGCACTGCTGTCACTACAGAAAGCACTGTTCCCTTGAAGAAGTTGAACGGTCCTATCAAATAAAGTGCAAATGTCCACATTCCTGTGATATTTGAGTTTAGTCCTTGTCCCATTGCAACTAATTGATCTGCTCCACCCATAAAGTTTGCAAAAAATGGAAGTAATACAGTTGCGTTCATCACAATACCTGCTACAGTCATACATAATGTTCCAATGATAAGTGCAATCATTGCTCCTTTTTTGGTATGTGTTCTTTTATACAGATAACTGGAAGTTACAACAAATGCTCCACCTACAATAAAGTTTCCCAATTCTCCGATTCCACCCGTTGCACTTTTTGTTGCAAAGTGTAGGATATTTTTGATAAATTCAATTGTCAATCCGGCAATTGGACCCAATGCAAATCCCCCGATAATTGCAGGCAAATCAGAAAAGTCCATTTTTAGAAACGGTGGAAAAAACGGTACCGGTGTTTCAATGAACATAATAATGTATGCCAATACTCCCAAGATTGAAATTTTAACCATTGCATTTGTAGTAAATGCTCTTCCCTTTGATTTTTTTAGTGTTTGTTCCATTGCAAAATTCCTCCTGTTAAATATGTTTTTGACTGTGTTTCTTGAGAAATTTCTTGTTTTCATTTTTATCTTTGCAAACCGTCGCTGTATTTCAAAAGAAAATGGATTCTATAACCAAGTACAATTCGGTATCTCTTGTTTCCTACAAAATCATTTCCTTCTTTTCCTCTTGTCTATTTGTTACAAGAATAAAAATTTGTCATAAAAAAGCCCGAGAATTCTTCTCGGGCTATCGTTGACACAATGACATAGACATCACAAGCAACATTGTTGTTGTGACATATCTAAGAAATCTTCTCCCATCCAGACTCTACTGTCGGTACCTGAATTGCACAGGTTCAGTTTTTTTCAAAACTCGCGGACTATAACCGCCGGTCGGGAATTGCACCCTGCCCTGAAGAAACATATCATCTAATTTTTTAATACATTTGAATCATACCACTTGTATTATTTTTTGTCAAATGATTTTAGTGATTTTATCGTAGTTTTTGTAAAATAATTTCATTTGATAAATTTTTACAGTAATCATTCCATTAAATGGAATGATTTTCCGCCTCTTCACTGTTGTATCTGTTCCTCAAAAGTCAAAGCCGGTTTTAACTCCATAAGTAATACTCCTTTTTATGTAAAAAAAGCCCTCTCTGTGGTCCGCTGGTAAAAAATTCTACCTTAAACGTAGAGAGGTTCTGTTAAGTAAATTATATCATACACTTGTAAAATGTCAATGAATCCAATGACAGTATAGTGAAGAATGATGAAATACTGATTATTAAAAGTCAAAAGGTAGATTATTTTCACAGATTGGAACTGATATGAATCAGCTTTTATCCGGTAGTCCATCCAATCACAAACAAATGGATGCTCTCTCTTTATGAGAAACTATCCATTTGTTGTAATATGATATGTGAGTTCTGTTCTTTCTTTCCGTTATTGCCCTATGAACTTATCATTTCCTACTATTCTGTTGGAAAGCTTATGAATAATTTGAACAAATCTCCGTCAATTTCAATCTCAAGACTTCCACCTTGCAGTTCTGTCAAGCTTTTTGCAATCGCAAGCCCCAGTCCTGAACCTTCTGTATTTCTTGATTCATCTCCTCGTTTGAATCGTTCCATAATTTCATCGGCATCAAAATTCATTTCATAGGATGAAATATTTTTGAACTTGAATATAATACTCTTGTCCTGTTTTTCAACATCAATATACACTCTCGTATGTTCCAAAGAATATTTGGTAATATTGCTGATGATATTGGAGAATATGCGATAGGTTCTCTGTCCGTCAATCATGCAATAAACAGACTCTTTCGGTAAATTCAAACGAAAGTCCAACTTGCTCGTTTGTATCTTTTCTTCCAATTCTCCCATGGTTTGTCGAAACACGGATACGATATCCAAGCGTTCGGTTTGTAGTTTGATGTTCCCACTACTTGCCTTGCTCGCCTCAAACAAGTCTTCTATCAACACCTTCAATCGTTGTGACTTCTTGTGAATGGTATCGATATATTCTTCCTGTTGTTCCTTGCTCAAATTCGGTTGTTTCAACAAGTCAGAATAGTTGATAATAGAGGTGAGAGGTGTCTTGAGGTCATGTGACACATTTGAAATCAGCTCTGTTTTCATATTTTGACTTCTGACTTCTTCTTCCAATGCTGTCTTAAATCCTGTCTTGATGTGATTCAAATACTGTGCCGTTTTGGAAAAAATTCCGATGTTTTCATCTGCTTGCAAATTGAAGTTCCCTTCGGCAAGTTTCTTGCTATAATTTTGGATATAGGCTAATTGCAACAAGAAACGATATATCCATCGAAATACAAGAACGATATATCCCAGTAGCAAAATCATAGCAATTTCAGTTCGCATTCCAAACAAAACAATCACAACAAATAAGAACACACAGGGGAATAACCATAATCCAATCACTTTCTTTTTGAAAGACCCTTCCAAATCAATTTGTTGCAATTGACGAACTTGAAGATACATTTTTTTGAAAGGTGCTGTCATCATTCTGCAAATATAACAAATGAATCTTCCAAAAATGGAATTTTTAATCAATCCCTCGATGATTCCGCAGTAGTAGATATATTTCAAATAAGTCATATACAAATAGACAAACAGGAGTCCCAAAAATGCTACCATCATGGCATATCCGAAATATTCAAGTGTATTTCCCAAGAGAATTTTGTAAAGCAATGTCAACTCCTTGGAATCATACGTCACATTTTCTATCGAAGTTGCCTGTATTCCAAATAGAAATATTCCACTTACAATCCCCAAGATTCCTGTTGTCACAAATAATTTCAATTCTAAAGGAATGTGGTTGAATTTGGATACAATATTTGCATTTCTCTGTTGTCTGAACGGTACAACTCCTGCAATTAACATCATCAAAAAGATTCCGATTGCCGCCAAACATAAAATAAAGGTTGCCCTCTGTTCCATTATTGCATCATAATAAGAGAAATAGTCATCTGTTTCCAATACCTCCAGTGCACTTTCCGGCACATAGAACGTAACGGAAATTTCTTCTTTCGGAAGTGTTTCTAACTGTTTTACAACTTGATTGATTGTTGCAATCAATTTTTTGTCAGATTCCAACTCTTTTTCATCGTTGACTCTGACAACATTCCCATTCAAATAAAACTCATTGATTTCAAAGCCATCTTCATGATATATACTAAGTATACCTGCTGTGCGGGAACTGCTTTCTGAAACACCATAATTTGGATTTTCAAAGTGAGGAGAATAACTCACATCATACATGGAAGAGACCAACTCATACATTCCGTCCTTTTCCATCATACTTCGTTCATATCTCCCGAATAGATCGTACACTTCTCTTTTGTAGAACGAAATTAGGGAAGGATATTTTGAGTCAATCTTAGAATCAACTAATCTTCCCTTGCTGTCAATCCGAAAGGAAACCGATAGGAGTTTCGGTGTATTCTCTAATGTCTCAATTTCTTTGTTTGTCATATTTGTTTGAATCATATGATTGGAAGAGTCTGTAATATAGTATCTTGATAAAGTGTTTTCCTGACTTTCCGTATTGTTGATTCCATCAGCACCTTCTATCATCATCAAATCATCATATTCCAGTTTGTACCTGCTTGACCGTTGATGATTCATTCGTTGCAATAACAAATCTTTTTGTTCCTGATTCTTATCTACTGCACGAAGTACCTGTCTCTTTTCTAATTTGTTTTTCAAATTAGAATTAAATTCTTGTCTGATAAATTCATCTGTCTTGAGATAACGCTCTAATTTCTGATTGTCAGATCCGTCTATTATCCGAACTCCTAGCGGATAGATTCCTACGATAAGTGTGGAGATTAAGAAAATAACCAAGACTGTACGCCATGAGGACGCAAAAAACTTCTTTTTATCATGTTCTTTCTCTCGTTCTAACTGTAATTTTTTTTCTGTTCTGTAGTGGTACTCCTCTTCTTTCAACTTCTGTTTCTTTACTTGACTTTTGATTCGATATTGTTGCAAAAAAGATAACTCTTCGCCTTGTTCCTCATTTTCAAGGAAATTATCTTCTTCCTCTGATGAGTAAAATGCAATCTCCTCCGATGCTATTTCGGATTCTACCTGCATGATATGTTCTTGTTCAAACTCTTGTGAATTCTCATGTTGCAATGTTTTTTCCTGTGTTTCTTGTTCCATTTCTTTGTCATGCATCTTATCAAAAGACTCTTGCTCTCGTGCCGATTCTTTTTGTTTTTTCTCAAATGTTTCGGAATCCTTCATCTTTATCCCTTCTTTCTGTATCCAAAATTTTCATCCAAAATTTTCCTGTATTTCAACTCTTCAAATGATAACTGCCGTCACATCACATAACTTCCGATTTCTACAAAGTGTTTTGCCGTCATTATGCAACGATGTGTATTATCTTCAAAAACTCATTCCTTCTTATTCCACGAATCACTATCAATCCATATCAGAAGTCGTATTGATTTTTTCAAATTTGTATCCGATTCCCCACACCACTTTGAGGTATCTCGGTTCTTTCGGATTTATTTCTATTTTTTCACGAATTCTTCGAATATGAACGGTCACTGTTTCAGGATTGTAGGCAGGTTCTTTCCAGACCTGTTCGTATATTTCATCAATCGAAAATACTTTTCCCGGGTAACTCATCAGCAACAACATAATTTTGTATTCTAAGGGTGTGATTCTCACTTCTTCTTCATCTACAAAAATCTGTTTTGTCTCTTTGTTCAGTTCAACTCCTCCGATACGGATGCTCTGCTCCGTCTCTTCGCTGTATCTTCCTCCATATCGACTATATCTTCTAAGTACAGAATTAACTCTTGCAATCAACTCCATCGGATTGAAAGGTTTTGTGATATAATCGTCCGCACCGATGTTCAACCCCATAATTTTGTCGGTATACTCAGACTTTGCAGACAATATAATAATCGGTATGATACTTTCTTGGCGAATTAACATCGTGGTATCAATTCCATTTTTCCTCGGCATCATAATATCCATCAATATCAAATCTATTTTTTGGTTGTGAAACAAGTCCAACGCCTCTTGTCCGTCGTGAGCAACCAACACCTTATAATTTTGGCTGTTCAAATACAGTTGAATGGACTTAGCAATTTCAACATCATCATCTACTACTAATATTGTCTCCGTATTCATACAATACCTCCCGGGATTTTTATTACTATCGAAAAAATTTTTTCTTACTTGTTTAAGATATCTATTACAGTTATCTTAACATAGGATTCTTAAAAAACAATCTTACGAAATCTTACAATTTTCTTACAAAATCATATTATTATATGAAACAAGTATACTCTATTTTGTAATGAAATACGAAATCACCGGCTAATCACCGTGTAGCCTAATCTGAAACACATCCAACCTCTTTCATTCCTTAATTGGAAAAAGAGAGCATATCATCGATTCGGATAAAGGAATGGAAGGTATGAATCACAACTCAAAATAACGATACAATCAGACAGTTGAAAGAAAGAATCATATAATTACATCCTTGTATTTAAAATCAGAAGTATTTGTGATAGGATGGAAAGAACAGTTGGTAACTTGTATGTAGGAGTTTCACAAAAAATTTTGCAATCGTTTAAGATGTACTTCGATGGGGAACGCAATTACCGACATTTGATATTTACCGAACTTGCTAAACAAATAACGGAGGACTTACTTTGGACAAAATTGCCATTTTTTCAGATGTACACGGAAACATCCCGGCGCTGGAAGCAATCTTAGAGGATATTGAAGAAAGAGCGATCTCTACTATCTATTGTTTGGGGGACTTTGTCGGAAAAGGGCCAAACCCCAATGAAACCATCGCTCTATGCAAGAAATACTGCACACAATCCGTTTTGGGAAACTGGGATGATTTTTTGCTCTACTCTCCAAAAGATGGTATGCCAATTTCTTGGTATCGACAAGTTATATCAGAAGAAAGCAAAGACTATCTTGCTTCTTTGCCGAAGGTGATTGATTTCTATTTGAGTGGACGTATTGTGCGATTGTTTCATGCACATCCGTTTGATTTATACAAACGACTCTACCAACTGACCAATCAAGAACATATTGATGAAATGTTCCTTTACGAAAGAGATAACCCTGAGTTTGCTATCCAAAAAAATGCAGACATTGTCGGATATGGAGATATTCACTACACATTTCAAAAATCGTTTCAAAAAAAGATATTATTTAATACGGGAAGTGCCGGAAATCCGCTTGACGCTACAACGTCTCCTTATGTTATCTTGCACGGAGAACTCAACAATCCAACTGACGCACCGTTCAGTATGGAGTTTGTAAGAGTTCCTTATGACAACGAACTTGCTGTCAAATATGCCGAGCAGTCTGATATGCCACAAAAAGAGGACTATATTTTTGAAATTAAGACAGGAATCTTTCGTATGTTTCGCAATCAAAAATAAATAAGTCATGATAAAGAGTGATTTTGTTAGTTGGAAATAATTTCACTCTTTTTTGATTACATTGATTTCCCACTTATCTTTTTGTTGATACGACTTAATACCCTATTGATAACTCTACTCTCCTACATTCTATCTCATCCTGTATGATTTTCTTGACAGAGTTGTTTTTCTCTATCATTAAATTTCCATATCTTCTCAATATGTTACAATATTCTTGTTAAACAGTATCACACTATAGGATAATCAAAATACTTAACCATAAATATGAAATAATTGAATTATTCAACATTCTTAGCAATTCATATAAAAGCAAAAAGGATTGGCTTCTATTTTGCCAATCCTTTTTGCTTATTATATTTTTTTAATTGATTTTATTTTGTATTGTTATCTTCGACGATTATTTTGAATATACATCAATCGAAGCAATTGACTCACTGCACTCGCTGCAGCTGCTACATAAGTCAAAGCTGCTGCATCCAAAACAGCTTTACCTCCTCTGATTTCCGATTCGGACAAAATTTGTTCCTGTTTCAATTCTACCAATGCTCTCCTACTCGCATCAAACTCCACCGGTAAGGTGATAATTTGAAATAATACTGCCATGCAAAACATCAAAATTCCTATTGTCAACAAACCGTTCAGAGAAGAAATAACTAGTCCTCCAATAATGAAAAACCAAGCTAAATTACTTGCAACATTTACAACAGGAACGATTTTGTTTCTAAAATCCAACGGAAAATAATGGTGGGCATGTTGAATTGCATGTCCCACTTCATGTGCCGCAATTGCATTGGATGCTACTGTCGTTCCATAATACACTTCATTTGATAATCTCAAAATTCTTGTTCCCGGATTGTAATGATCGGTCAAAGTACCAGGTACCAGCTGTACTTCCACGTTTCGTAAACCGTTTTTATCCAAAATTGCTCGTGCTGTCTGTGCACCTGTATATCCGTTTCTTGTCGGAACACGAAGATATCTCTCATAGGCCGATCTCACTTTATGTTGCGCATATAAAGTTAACAAGATAGACGGAATCAAAAAAATCATTGTTGAATCATAATAAAAATATGGATACATTACTTTCTACCCCCTATATCAGATATCACTTCTTTCCAAGAAAATAATATCATGTTTTCAACTATCCAACTACAATAGATTATATTAAAAAGAGTCGTTATTTATTAGGATAATTTGTAAAAATTTCGCCTTCTTCTATTGTATTTCCAAGTAAATACGCAGTTACTTCCATCCTTTTTTTATTTGGAAATTGCACTTCAAAAATCTTCACATAGACATCACCCGTAGCGACCTTAAGATATTTTTTTGTTACCTCGGAAATAGTTCCGGGAACAACGCCTCTACTCTCTTCTTGACTTGCCTCAGCTTGGAACAATTTTACTTTTTCTCCACGGTAGAAGGTAACGGCAGACGGCCAACCTTCTACCGCACGAATCTGATTTTTAATTTCTCTTGCAGTTTTGCTCCAATCAATGTATCCCATCTCTCTTGTCAACATGGATGCATAACAGGAATCTTCATCATTCTGTTTTTCACGTGGAATGTCCTCCCCATACTGTTCCAAGAGTTCCAATGTCTTGTGCAAAGCAATTTTGCCCGCTGAAGCCAACTTTTGGCTCAAAGTGGATAATGTATCATCTTCCGTTAATTCCACTTCTTCCTTAACCAACATATCTCCTGTATCCAATCCGACGTCCATCATCATTGTGGTAATTCCCGTTTTTTGTTCTCCATGAAGTAATGCAAATTGCATTGGAGCTGCACCACGATACTTCGGTAACAAAGAAGCATGTACATTGATACATCCATATTTTGGTATATCCAACAATTCTTGTGACAGAATTTGTCCATAAGCAGTAACAACAATCACATCAGGCTCCAACGATTTCAAAAGAGCAATACTTTCTGCATCTTTTACCTTTGCCGGTTGATAGACCTCATATCCATACTCTAACGCTTTTTGTTTCACCGGTGTTGAAACCAGTTTTTTTCCTCTCCCCTTCGGTTTGTCCTGTTGAGAGACTACCAAAACGACATCATCTTTTCTATCATGCAAAACTTCCAACGACGCTACTGCAAATTCAGGGGTTCCCATAAAAATTACTCGCATAGTTTCTCCTTCTGTTTCTTATCATCAATACTTTCTTCCTTATCACATACAGCATGATTGTACAAAAATGGCTCTCTATTCTCGTTCTGCAATATCCTTGAACAAAATTCCATTGAGATGATCAATTTCATGGCACAAAGCTCTTGCCAACAGTTCATCTCCTTCGATTCGAATATCTTCCATCTTTTCATTTTTTGCAGTCACGACAACATGGTTTGGTCTCTTGACATCCATATATACTCCTGGGATACTCAAACATCCTTCTTGTCCACATTGTTCGCCGGATTGCTCAACAATTTCCGGATTGATAAATACCATCGGACCTTCTCCCACGTCAATTACAATCACTCTACGCAACACACCCACCTGAGGTGCTGCAAGTCCCACTCCGTCATATTGATACATGGTATCAATCATATCTCCAATCAGTTGCTCAATTCTCGGAGTCATTTCGGTAACAGGTCTGGATACCTTACGAAGTACCTCATCTCCATCAGTACGAACTTCTCTAATCGCCATAATCTATTCCTCTTTTCTACCTTATTCTTACATAAATTTGTTTCCAATAAAATTCCCGTATTCATCATATGGTAACTGTACTGTATTATACCACAAAATACCGTCCTACAATCTTGATACCGTCGTCATCTCTCTTTATAACTTCAGAATTTCTGATATACTGAATTTCCAACTTCCTATTTCGATTGTCATCACTCAATTACATTATGATAGCATAGATTCTAATCTGTTGCTTGCCTATTGCGTATTTCTCACGTACTTCCAATCCTGTTATACAAAGAAAAACACCAATCTCTTTACCACAATCCATATCAGTATGAATCATACTTTTTATCCTGTATTTCTTGCTTTCTAGCGCATTGTTCTATCACCCTTCAGGTTTATAGGATAAAGTTAAATTTCAGTATATTCCTACAAAATATTCTTCGGATTTTTTTCGACAATAACAATACTCTTCTTTGCATACAACACATTTCTTTTTACTGTTTGCAGATACCGAATCATATTTCGAATCACAGTTTCTTCTTCCAAATCTTTTACTTTAATCAACAGATGCCATCTGTATTTCTTTTCCAATCTCTGAATCAAACAAGGTGCCGGCCCCAAGATATCAGATTGTAGATTCTTTTTTTGAAAATAAAAATGTAGAGCCTGTTCCCATCTCTTTGCCGTTTCCGCACTGTCGTCCAACGAAACGGAACTTACCACAATACGAAAAATACGTCCATACGGAGGATAACAAAAAGCCTTTCGAATCGCAAGCTCCTCCTTGTAAAAACCGTCATAATCTCGTTCAACAAGATAATGAAACAGACTGTTTTCCGTTCGATAAGTCTGAATAACAGACTCTCCCCGTTTCTCAAATCTTCCGGCACGTCCTGATACCTGTTCCAACATTTGAAACACTTTTTCACTACCACGATAATCCGGCATATCCATTCCCTGATCCGCTTGTAAAATTCCTACTAATGTCACATTGGGAAAGTTGAGTCCTTTCCCTATCATCTGTGTTCCAATCAGAACATTCGCTTCTCCTCGTTCAAACGACTTCAAATATTGTTCCTGTTGACCTCTCTTCTCTGTGGTATCTTTATCCATGCGAATCACTTTCGCATTTTCAAATTCTTCCTCAATCAATTCTTGAATCTTTTGTGTCCCAAAGGAAATATCTTTCAACACCCCCCCACAATCAGGACAAGTTCTGTCAAACTTCATCTGATAATTGCAGTAGTGACATTTCAATACATTGTTCTCTTTGTGATAAGTCAAGGTAATGTCGCAGTTGGGGCATTTGTGAACATAACCACAGTCTGTACAAGTCAAACTTTTGGAAAATCCTCGCTTATTCAAAAATAACAACACCTGTTCTCCTTTTTCAAGTGTCTCTCGAATCCGAAACGAAAGATATCCGCTGAACATGGAATTGTTCCCATTTCTCAACTCTTCTCTCATATCCACAATGGATATTTCAGGAAGAATTGCACCATTGACACGATTTTCTAAGTTCAAACGAGTCATACTACCGTTTTCACAAGCGTATAACTGTTCAATTGTAGGAGTTGCAGAACCTAATACAACTGTCGCATTTCGAAACTCCCCTAATTTTTTTGCAACTTCTACTGCATCATACCTCGGTGTCATCTCAGAATGATAAGTATCCTCATGACACTCGTCTACAATAATGATTCCTAAATTCCAAAAAGGTACAAACAGTGCCGAACGTGGTCCGATAGCAATGGAACAAGAACCCTGTTTCATCTTATGCCACTGAATTTTTTTCTCTTTTTCCGTTAAAGCACTGTGCAAAAACGCAACTCTATCTCCAAAAATCTTTTGGAATCGTTCTATCATCTGTGGAGTAAGGGAAATTTCGGGTACTAACACAATAGCTTGCTTTCCTTGTTGAAGAGTTCTTCGTATCAATTCAATATAGATTTCCGTTTTACCCGAACCTGTAATTCCATGAATCAAATAGGTTTTTCTTCGACTTTCTGTTGAATGATTCCAAATAGTTTCAATCACATGGCTCTGTTCTTTGCTGAACATGAGATTTGCTGCCGGAATCCACTGCAGTTTTTTTTGTTCAAACTCATTGTGTTCCTGAACAATGACCTTCACAAGTCCCTTTTCTTCCATTTGTTGAATCGCAGAAGAAGGATGAGGTGTAATATCATTTCGAATCTCTTCCCATGATAACTCTCCTACTTGTGACAATCTTTTTGCCAATTCCAACTTAATGTAAGCATTTTTTCTCTGAGATGAAAGATATTCCTTCCATTGTTCCTGTGTTGCTAAAGAAAGGACAGTCTTTGTTTTGTCAAATGTCGCCTTTTCTCCCTTGGGTAAAAACAATCCGACAGCATCTTGAAAAGAACAGAGATACTCCTCTGCAATCCCTTTTGAAATCTCCAATATCGCCTGATCTACAATCGGTGTTTCATCAATACATCGCAATACTTCCTTGTATTCCATATCTTGCGCAGGTGCTTTGTCAATTCCAACCACCATTCCAAGTGCAACCGAACTTCCTTTTCCAAACGGAATCTCCACCCTCTGTCCGATTTGAACACAAGAATCTGCATAATAATCAAATTTTGTATAAATTCCGCTACCTCTGCTTAAAATGGCAACTTCTATCAACTGTTTCAAGCTATCATCCTCTTTATCAATTATCTGTTCTTTATTACTCCTCTGATATTACTCATCTGATTTTCGGCTTCATCCGATTCTCTATTCCTCATATTATCTCATTGCAATTTCAAATTACAACGGAGTTTTTTGCTCTGATGGGCTCCGTGCATTTCATGATTTTTTCTCACACCGTTTCAAAAAAAGCGTTCACTAAAGCATTTTTGAACTCTCAATAAGACAATTTCATTCCGTTTTCGTATCATTGTAGTGAGTTCCCTCTTGCAACTCACACTCCAACTTACGAATATCTTTTTCATTGTAAGGGATTTCTCTTTCTTTTACTTCTGAAAATGTCAATTTTGCCTTCTCAAAGTCCTTGTTAAAAATAGATTCTTTGACTTCCATCATCAGTAATAAAGTGTCTAATGTTTCATCCACTTTGCGCATATCCGACAACAGTTTTTCATGCTCGTGCAAAATTACAACTGCCTCCTGAATCTTTCCAAGATTCATTTTCACCCATGCCAAATCTGCAAAATATACTGCACGACTAACAGGTATCAATGATTTCGGCACAACTTGTTCCAAATATTCTTCTGCAATATCAAACTCATCTTTATAGCAACAGGCTACTGACTGATTGATTTTGTAAATTGATTGGAGTTGCTTTGATTTTTTGTCCTTTAGCAGTCTATCGTTCTCTTCCAAAAAAAGCTCCACATTTCCTTCTTCCACCAAAATACGAGACATATTCGACAACTCTTTAGAAAGTTTCTTATACCATAAGAAGTTAATCCCAATCAGCAACCACATCAAAATAATCAACCATATCGCAAATACCAAATATTTTATCCATTTTTCCCAATGATAATATCCACTCGACACTCCTATTGTAAAACTCCCAATCAGCAAAAATAACCAGTAATACAGTTTCACTCTCTTGTTTTCCATTATCATCTCTCCTCTCACTTCGATATGAAAACTGTAACTCTATTATATTCGTACAAACATAAAAATTCAATTATAACGCTCCACAACAAACATCTTTCAACAATGAAAACAATCCAACTTACCATCTTCATAAATATATTCTTTCTCTTATTCCGTTCTTCCTGTTCATGATGAATAATGGACTATCTTTTGTAACTATTCTATTTCTATTATCTACTTATCTACTATCCATTAACATTCGTATCCTCTTCTACTTATTAACTTTTATTCTTCATTCGGGTTTATATTTGTCTTATCTCCCGCAAATTCTGATGCCAACCTAAATAAAAAAGTGCAGTTCCAAAACTTGGACAGATGTCCGTTTTGAAATCTACACTTTCATAAAGCATAACTACTTTCTTTCAACTACTATACTCTGACTTTTGGTATTTGTTACTTATCTTCTCCCAATTAGGAATTTCAGAAAAATATTTACAAATTCTCTCCACAAACTCCTATTTTGAAAATAGTAGGCATATTCGATAGATCTAAAGATAAGAATATCCGTTCCATCTTAATCGTCATACCAAAACCAAGGTATGCCAGACTTCTAAGAAATCATAAAAGAATACTGATTACAGTGATACAATTCACCATCATGACTCCACCAAGATGTTCAATTTATTCTTCCTTTTTGTTGATGCTGTTCTTAACACCATCGATTGTTCCTTCTACAGCATCTTTAACATCCTTGGCAACATCTTTTATTTTTGCAGCTACTTTTTCTGTAGCTCCTTCTTGTTCCATTCTTATATCACCGGTTACCTTACCTACGCCCTCTTTAACATCCTTGGCAACATTTTTTACTTTGGCAGCTACTTTTTCTGTAACTCCTTCTTGTTCCATTCTTATATCACCGGTTACCTTACCTACGCCCTCTTTAACATCCTTGGCAACATTTTTTACTTTGGCAGCTACTTTTTCTGTAACTCCTTCTTGTTCCATTCTTATATCACCGGTTACCTTACCTACGCCCTCTTTTACTGCACCTTTTGCTTGATTGATTTTTTCTTGAATTGACATTATGATACTTCCTTTCCTTAAAAATATTATTTACATTCAAACTCTATTGTTTAACAAAATACTTAAACTATTGCTTATTATTTTTTCCCAAAGAAAAAAGACACCACAGCAACTACAATAACTGCCCCTAAGATAGAAGGAACTAATGCCATTCCTGCAAGAGTAGGTCCCCAAGTTCCAAACAATGATTGACCCACTGATGAACCTAATAGACCGGCAATAACATTTGCTATTATCCCCATTGAGCCACCTTTTTTAGTAATTGCTCCCGAGATAAATCCTATAAACCCTCCAATAATAATTGACCAAATCATAATCTTTTGCTCCTTTCTCTAGTAATTTATATCATACCCTGAAACTCCTAAGCTAAACAGATTAGACAGATATTTAATATCTCCCTATTCTTTTGAATAAAACATCTAAGACAATTTTTTATTACTCTGATTATAATCTGAAGCCTTTATTTATACCCTTACATCCGCTCTTAGTATTACGGTTGAATACTTGCTAATACATCATTTTTTCATACTGATTCAAGACTGTTTGTGCAGAATACATTTTTTCTGCTTTTTGATTCTTCTGTCTGTTCTTTGTCAAAAACGATTGTTTTGAATGTTTCAAATTTGCGTTCCTTCATCAAAATACATTTGACAGATATGGTTACCAATGATAGTATATCAATAAAAAAATTTATTATTTAAGGAGTTTTTGAAATGTGTCGAAAAATATTAGGTATTCTATTGTTATCTATAGTCTTATCTGTACTTCCATCCATATCACTTGCTGTAGAGTTTAGGGATACAACTACCCACTGGGCAAAAGCTTATATAGAATATTTTCATGATAATAAAATTGTGTCCGGTATGGGAAATAATTCTTTTTATCCGGAAGAACCGATCTCAATGGAAAGTTTCTTAATCACACTATATGACAATATCAATCTATCAGAACCGTCATTACTCTATCCTCCGAAAGAGAAGAATCATAACACAACAACAAATACAGAAACTTCGACTGCAGGTAGTCCACTCAACTTAGAACAAACGATGAAAGAACAGAATTTTTTGAAACAAAATAACGGGTCCACGTCACAAGGAAATTCGGTCGAAACTAACATCAATGAATCGATATCTTCCGAGACTTCTACTAAAAAAACATCCTTGGATCCTATCGGATATGTTCCTCCAAAAGCTGAATCAAGCATAGAGTTTCAAAATTCATCACTTCAACCGATTATTTCAAAACTTTATGAGAACGGACTATTGGAATCTCTTTCCTTGAACGAAAAATTCCTGTCCTCTCCTTTGAGTCGACAAAGAGTTGTTCAGATTTGTCAAAATTACGATACCTTAAGACAATCTCACAATATTGAGTCAGACAGAACAATAAAAATATTGACAAAAACAGGTTGGAAAGATTCCAAAAGCGGGGAGTTGATCTCTCCAAACCAGGTGCTTACTCGAGGTGAAGCGATGAAAATTATGTACGAACTGTTCTATGATGAAGAACTGCCACAAAACTACAAAGTAGAGCTGAATGTTACGCATATCAGTCAAATGACACCGGTCGTTGCTCCGGTTGGATGCGAACCTGTTTCTTTATTGATGTGCTTACGTTCCAAAGGTTATTGCAAAGATATGTCTATTCGTTCTTACTTAGATCGTGTCCCGCGACACAAAAACGATCCTGAAGTTGCGTTTGCAGGATCTCCCTATGTTCCCAACGCAAAACTGAGAACCACCATTTTCCCAAAACCGCTTGCAGACTATGGAACATCCTACGGTGCAGATGTTGTAGATTTAAGTGGAAAGAATACGGAAGAACTGGTGCAAGAATTGTATCAAGGTCATCCTGTCGTTGCCTATGTAACTTTATATTGGAGAAAACCATATTATAGAAACTATCAAATTAACGGAACAACGAGAACCTATTTGAGAAACAACCACGCCTTAGTCCTTGCAGGATATGATCCTGTCACAAAGAAATATTTGGTTGTAGACCCATACAATGTTCGTGGCATAAAATCTCGTTACTGGGTTTCTGAAACAACATTCAAACCTCTTTATGAAGTGAGAAAACACGCCGTTTGTGTAAGATAACACCAATTTTCCTTTCGTTCAATCACTCTTATTACGATAACATTGTCGTTTCAACAACTATCTGTTGTTACAAAACCAGTTTCAAAAATGATACTATCATAGTGATGTCGTCTGCTTTCAAAAAGAATGATTCCTTCGGTATAAGAATCAGTCCCCTACTAAAAAAGACCTCCTACATTAGATTTTGAATCTTTGTTTGGAGGTCTTTTAATATGATATTTTTTACTGTCCGAAACGCTAAAACTCCATGCACTCCTATCTCTGATGAAGGTACAAGATACAAATCATGGTTGATAACAGTTGAAATCCATCAAATTTTTTTGAGAAATCACCTCTATCATCACAAATCTGTCATCACATAGAAACCGTGATAACATCCTGAAAAAACAGTACTGTGGCAGATATGCTCCAATCTCTTGCCAAAAAAACTATGGACCATCAGAATAGCCCATCTTATTTCTTTCGACTTACACCAAATGCATAGGACACAACCGGTAATTTTTCTCCATATTTCGTAATGATTCCGCAAAGATATGCCAACATTGGAACTGTTATCAATATAATTGGAAGCCAAAGATATGGATTGCTTGTCGTCAATTTTTTTCGCAACACAAACATAAACAATGGGTGCATTAAATAGATTCCATAAGAATACTTGGATACTTCATTTAAGAAATGATTGATTTTATTTTGGAATCCGTTTTTCTCAGAATTCGATAATTTTATGGAAAATAACAGTAGTGATACAATACACAACAACATATAGGAATACATATTAACAGTGTAAGGAAATGTATCAAAGTATACTTTTTCCCATAGTTGATGCCACAACTTATTACTGTAAAAGAAGTGAATTCCAAATGAAATCGTATTCAAGGCAATAATGGATTTGAAATGTTTTTTGAAAAAAGTAATATTTTTTTCGTACTCAAATCCGAACCACAATCCTAAAAATCCGATACACCAATACCATGCAAAAGAAGACGTAAACAGAGGATAGACTTCATGAATATACAATCTGTTTAACCAATAGATTGCTATTTGAGGAAAAAATCCAATCCCAAGCGCTATTCCAAGAGAATTTCGATATTTTTTTGCTAGTGGGTAAAGTAATGGTGTCAGAAGATAAAATTGACACATAATCATCATAAAATAGAGATGGTCGTTTGCTTTTCCATAACCCAACCAATATATCCAATTAGATATTTGTGCAAAATCTTCCTTTGTATATCGATGAGCAATATAGTAAAACGCCAAGTATATCATGCTCCATGCAAGATAAGGTATTACAATACGATAAATTCTTTTTTTGTAAAATTTCATCGTCTCAAACCCTTCCTTTTCTCTGGCATGGTACGATACCATCAGCATACTCAAAAACATAAAACATGGAACTGCACAAACTAACATCGCTCGCCATATTACATAAAAACCTTGTCCGTAACTTCCCATCTGCAAACTGACATGAGGAAGATTCAAAAAATGGATGGTAATGACCATCAGCATTACAATACTTCTCAGCATTGAGATTTCTTTCAAACTTTTATTTCCCATAAAAAATACTCCTTTCCTCCAACTGATTGTCTATCCGGTTTTACCTAAAAACTTGATAGAGCAGTTTTTAAGCTAGGCTATTTCAATTTCTTAAGATATCGTTTAAGCTAAAAAACAAAGTCCATCATGGTACTTCATTTGTAAACACCATCGATACACAGACGGTATTATACTTTTATCTCTCACAATTCATTTGGTATTCTACCCGATTTATTCTACAACAATTGATTGAATTCATCCCTCAATTGTACTTATCCCAATATATCAAACTCGCTTACAAAACACAATATTAAGGATTCTGATTTCTACAAAAAAACTACAGTCTTCTACTTTTACATACAAACAAATGAAATTTCCATCTTCTTTTTGAACTTTTTAAATCAATCCTACGATAATATCGTAATAGAGGAAGTGTCCATATTCCACCTAAATTGATTTCCCTCCTTCAAAACAATTCATCAAAACGGAATCATGATAAAAAATCGTCCATAGAAACCACTCTTGTATTAACTTAGTAGGATAAACAAAAAAAGCTCGCTCTGCCTGTTTGTAGAATAATCATCCTACCAAAACA
The DNA here is from genome assembly GCF_057248345.1 of Filifactor sp. Taxonomy (NCBI): domain Bacteria; kingdom Bacillati; phylum Bacillota; class Clostridia; order Peptostreptococcales; family Filifactoraceae; genus Filifactor; species Filifactor sp. The sequence continues at coordinate 23,405 of NZ_DBHIIC010000011.1, forward strand.
AGCAGTACGGAGCTTTTCAATAAATCTACCCATGAAAATCTCTAAATAAGATTTTCCTCTATTCCATTTTTAGAATAACATATCATATTGTCTACTCTTTACAAAATATCTCTCTTACGATTGTATGCACACAAATAAAGTAAAAATGTAGTATTTCGAATAGAAAGCATGATATTGGATAATTAAGAGCTATGGTGTTCGGTTAAGTTGTCGTATCACAACAACAACTTCTCTTCTTTTAACATTTCAGCTTCCTACGCACGTGGAAAGTCTTACACTCTGTTTAGATTCTTGGGACAAGATAGGACACCAATGCTTTGAATTCTTTGGATACACGATCTGCCGTCTCTTGCACCTCTTTGTGATTCAATTTCTCTTTCGAAACTCCTGCCGCCATATTGGTAATGCAAGAGATTCCACAAACTTCCATTCCCATGTGTCTTGCCACGGTCGCTTCACATGCAGTGCTCATTCCTACTGCATCTGCACCCAAGATTCTGCACATTCTTATCTCTGCAGGAGTTTCATACGCAGGTCCTGTCAATTGAATGTAAATTCCTTCTCTCAATCCAATTTCCAACTGTTTTGCACTTTCTTTGATAATATCTTGTATTCTTGGACTATAGATATCACTCATATCAGGAAATCTTGTTCCCAGTTCTTCCAAATTTTCTCCTATCAACGGACTTGGAACACCTGTTGCAATATGATCTGTAATCATCATAAAATCTCCCGGTTTATAGTCTGTGTTCACTCCACCTGCCGCATTGGTTAAGAACAGTTTTTTCGATCCCATCATTCCCATCAATCTGGTTGGTAAAACGACATCACTCATTGGATATCCTTCATAATAATGAACACGTCCTTGCATAATGACAACCGGTGTATTTTCTACATATCCGAATACAAAACGACCTTTATGTCCTTTTACTGTTGAAATTGGAAATCCTTCGATTTCATGATAATCTACTGTTGTTACAATATTGATTTCTTCTGCGAAATCACCCAATCCTGAACCTAAAATAAGGGCTACTTCGGGTTGAAAATCTACTTTTTCTTTCAAACTCTGAAAACACTTGTTTAACTTTTCATAAACCGGATTCATTTCTTTTTTCCTTTCTCTGCCATATTAAATGACTTATCCATTTATCTACTCCCAAACCAATCTCTTTTCATTTGTGATATCAAATTTGTTTGCTTCGTCACATCCTAAACATGACACAATAAATGAAATTCCCTTAACGAGTAACAGCACTCTATCGGTTGATGATTTATATTTTCTTTATCTCATGTTGATTAAAGTGACTTTTATCGACATTTGTACCATCATACCTTCGCTTTCTTCACAAGATGTGACACCCTGTTTGCACAAATCCTTGATAAAAAAGAGAATCCCCTTCGCTTATTTGATGCTATCTGTCTACTCTCTTTTTATCCTCTCACAGATGTCTCCATTTTGAAATTGTGTTTGTGTCGGTTGTATCCTCTTCTACAGTTAAAATAATAGGGGGAGAACATTTCGTCCCCACCCCTAACTATTATCATACTTTTCTTATTATTTTATGTTTTCTACAGTAACAAGTTCTGTAGGAACTTTATCTGCATCTTCTGCAACAGTATCTTTTTCTACTTTGATACTTCCATCTTTCAATCCTGCATAAATTTTATCATAATCTGCTTGGTTGAATGTTTTAAATTTAGATGATTCCATTGGAAGTTGAATTCCGTTTGAAGCTGCATCCAATACAACGCTTACTCCACCTTCAAATTTGTTTTGGTAGAAGCTGTCTATTGCACCGTATACAGAATCTCCTAAGTTTTTCATAGCGGAAGTAATAACTGTTTCAGACTCTTTTGATTGGTCTACGTCAACACCGATTACTACTTTTCCTGCTGTTTCAGCAGCTTTCATAACAGAGTTTCCTACTCCACCGCCACAAGCGAAGATACATTCTGTTCCTTCGTTGAACCATGCAGAAGCTTTTGCAGCATTGTCAGGAGTTGCATCGAAGTTTCCTACGTATGTGTATTTCAAAGTTACATCGCCTTTTGCAAGTCCAAGTTCTTTTGCTGCCGCATCTGCTCCTTGGATATATCCATATCCGAAACGAACTACAGCCGGAACAGCAATTCCACCCATGAAACCAAGTTTACGATATCCCTCTTTTACTGCTGCATAACCTGCGATATATCCCGCTTGTTCTTCAGCATAGAAAATAGAGTGAACATTTTGTCCAATTTCTACTTCTTTGTTGTCATTCACAGGAGCTGCATCGATAATAACAAATTTTACATCAGGATATTTTGTTTGTGCTTGATATACCGGATGTTCGAATAAAAATCCAGGTGTTACAATCAATTTAGCTCCACCTTTTACTGCTAAATCAATTGCATTCAAACAAGCTTCATCTGATTTTTCTGTTGGTTTGTAGTATTTGCAAGCGATTCCATGTTCATCAGCGTATTTTTTTACACCTTCCCAAGAACCTTGGTTGAATGACTTGTCATCAATTGTACCAACATCTGTAATCAATGCCAATTCATAACCATCTTTGCTTTCTGTGTCTGTTGTAGCAGCATTTTCATCAGGTTTCTTTGCTCCACATCCAGACAACAGACCTACTACCATAAGACCTGCCAAAATTGCACTCACTAATTTCTTTTTCATATTGTTTTTTCCTCCTCAAATACAATACGCTATTTTTTAATATCCCTTCGTTTCCTGACCTTTAATCATGGAAATCGCTGAACTTGTACCGATTCTGTCACATCCCGCTTCGATAAATGCTTCCATGTCTGCTACACTCTTAACTCCTCCTGCAGCTTTCATCTTCACATCTCTTCCAATATATTGCTTGAATAATTGGATATCCTCGAGTGTGGCACCTCCTGTACCAAACCCCGTAGATGTTTTTATATAATCAGCACCTGCTTGGGTTACTGATTTACATATAGCAATTTTTTCTTCATTTGTCAAGTAGCAAGTTTCAACAATCACTTTCAAAATGTGATGTCCGGCTGTTTCTTTTAATCGTTTAATTTCTTCTGTAACTTTATCGTAGTCGCCGTTTTTGACATCTGAGATATTGATAACCATATCAATTTCGTTCGCTCCGTCCAATAGTGCCTGTTTTACCTCTGCAACCTTGGACTCAGTGGAATTATAACCTAAAGGAAATCCAACTACTGTACAGATATTGATTTTGTCCTGATACTTATCGTGTACCCGTTTAATATAGGATTGTGGAATACAGACAGATGCTGTTTGATACTCCATTGCTTCTTCACACAACGTTTGAATGTCATCCCATGTAGCAAACGCCTTTAATTGGGTATGATCTACATGTCTTAAAATTTCTTTTGTATCCATTTCTTCCCTCCATACCATCATTTTATCTCTTGAATGATTTAAGAAATGATGTTTTTCTAAAATCTCTCTACCTTATCTTTTGTTACACGAGCATAGATTAAAGGAATATGTTCAGGTTCTGTAGAACCAATCTGAATTGCAGATTGGTATTTCTCGTTTGCATCTTGGAACAATTCTTCTTTCGATGCATAGAACACTGCGATTTTCTCACCTTTTTTAACATAATCTCCTGTCTTTTTCTCAATGACAATCCCAGCTGTATAATCGATTGAACTTTCCTTAGTTTCTCTTCCTGCACCCAACATCACAGAGGCAATCCCGCAACTCTCCGTATTCATATCGTGTATATAGCCGTCTTCTCGTGCCAACACATCATAAGAAAACGGTGCCTTTTCAAATTTATCCGTATCCAAAATAACAGAACTGTCTCCACCTTGCGCCTCTACCATATCTACCAATTTACTAAGCGCACTCCCGTCTTTCAATGTCTTCTTTGCAAGACGAATACACTCCTCTATACTTCCCTTTCCTGCAAGATACATCATATTTCCTGCAAGATGTAAACAAACTTCCGTCAAATCCTCCGGTCCCTGTCCTTTCAATGTTTCGACCGCTTCTATTACCTCAAGAGTGTTCCCAATGTTCTTACCAAGTGGAATATCCATATCTGTAATCAATGCAACGATCTTTCTGCCTGCATGTTCACCGATAGAAACCATTTCTTTGGCAAGTTCAATCGAATCGTCCACTGTTTTCATAAAAGCACCGCTGCCCGTCTTCACATCCAAAACGATTCCGTCGCTTCCGGCAGCCAGCTTCTTGCTCATAATGGACACTGCAATCAAAGGAATACTATCTACAGTTGCAGTCACATCACGAAGAGCATACAGTTTTTTGTCTGCCGGTGCCAAATTGCCCGACTGACCAATTACGCTCAAGCCTGTCTTATTCACCACTCCAAAAAATTCTTCTTGTGTCAAAGTCGTTTGAAAACCAGGAATTGCCTCCAGTTTATCCACTGTTCCTCCGGTATGTCCCAAACCTCTGCCTGACATCTTTGCCACTTTCACTCCGCAAGCGGCAACAATCGGTGCAACAATTAAAGTCGTCTTATCTCCAACTCCGCCTGTCGAATGCTTATCGACTTTCATGCCATGGATATTTGACAAATCAACCATATCTCCGGAATGTGCAACTGCTTGTGTCATGATAGCAGTTTCTTCTTTTGTCATTCCTTGAAAATAAACTGCCATCAGAAATGCTGACATTTGATAGTCAGGAATTGTTCCTTGAACATAGTTTGTCACCATATAGTCAATTTCTTCTTTCGTCAAGGATTGACCGTTTCTTTTTTTGATAATCAAATCATACATTCTTATTGACATTGTGTTCCCTCACATTCTCTCTTTCGTATCTACCTTATCAAATGTATCTTCACTATCTGGTTCCCTTATCATAAGGAATTCCTTCTGCTCGTGGTGCTTGAGACGTTTTAGAGGAGAACGCCAGCACGATAAGAGTTGCCACATAAGGAATCATTTTATACACTTCATTTGGAAGTGGTAAATCTTTTAATAATGGGACAGCAGAATATCCACTTGCCAATGTTTTCATAATTCCGAAGAAAAATGCCGCCATGAAGATTCGGTTACTTCTCCATTGACCGAAAATCAATACTGCTAAAGCAAGGAACCCATATCCGGCTACACTTGCATTAAAGTTGGTAGAAGTTGGAATCACAAATACCAAACCTCCGATTCCCGCCAACACTCCTGAGATGATAACACCGGCATATCGAATTTTATAGACATTGACACCAACAGAATCCGCAGCACTCGGATGTTCTCCACACGCACGCAAGCGTAAGCCGAACTTTGTTTTTTGAATGACAAATGCTGCAACAAGATAGATGATGAATCCCAAATAAGTTGTGATATAACAATTTTGGAAGAATAACGGTCCGATAAACGGAATACTTCCCAACACCGGAACTTTGGCAAATCGGAAAGAGTCCGTAAATTGAATTTGTTGCATTCCTTGTAATGTTCTTGCTACAAAGATTGCAAATGCAGGTGCAAACATATTCAATGCTGTACCGCTAATCGTTTGATCCGCTTTCATATTGACTGCAGCAAAGGCATGCAATAGAGAAAACAATCCTCCTGTCGCACCGGCAATCAAAATTGCCATCATCAACAACATTTGCCCACTCATATAATCTTGAGTAAGATTGATGAACAAGATTCCTGTAAATGCACCAAACACCATAATTCCTTCCAAAGCAATGTTGATGACACCACTTCTTTCAGAGTACATTCCACCAATTGCTACAATCAGTAGAGGGATTGCAAAAAACATGGTCTGTTGAACAACAAAATACAATATATTCATTTTTATTCTCCCTCCTTCTGTCTGTTATCTTTTCTTTTTTGAATGTGATGAATCAATTCTTTGAATAATAGTGACAACGCACCACAATAGATAATTGCCGCAATGATAATATCAATGACTTCAGGTGCAAAATCAAACAACTGCATATTGTTTCCACCGACTGTAATATATCCGATGAACAATCCGGAAAATAAAATTCCAATCGGATGAGATTGCCCTAACAGAGCAACTGAAATACCTGCAAATCCCTCCGGAGAAATAATATCCAGTACTTGTAAATATTTACCGGAATCGGAAAGATAGAGGAGCGCTCCTCCGACACCTGCAAGTGCTCCGGCAATCACCATGGACAACACAATATTTTTCTTTGCATTGATTCCCGCATATTTGCTCGCAGATTCGTTCTTTCCACAAGCTTTTAACTCATAACCAAGCACTGTTTTTTCCAAAATAATATAGGTGAGAATTACAAAACCGATTACAATCAGAATCCCGATGTTAATGCTCGTTCCCGGAAAAATCCGATCCAATCCTCCCTTTGGGACCGTCGCCGTCTTTGCAACTGCTAAAGATTGATTTTTCAAAGGATTATAGATAGTTCTTTGAATCATCATATTCACGGCATACATTCCGATATAGTTCATCATAATAGATGAGATTACTTCATTTACATTCATATAAGCCTTCAAAAGTCCCGGAAGCAATCCCCAAAGAGCTCCTGCAAGCAATGCAGCAAGCAGCGCAACCAAACAATGTACTCCACTTGGAAGAAAATCCCATTTCACACCAACATAGATGGCTGCAAATGCTCCCATGGTAAATTGACCGGAAGCTCCGATATTAAACAATCCGGTTTTGAATGCAAAACCGACAGATAATCCCGTCATAATAATCGGTGTTGCAATATATAACACCTGTCCGATTCCCTGTATTCCATCAGTAAATCCACCTTGAACAATCATGGCAAAACCGCCAAAAGCATCGGTTGGATTACTGATTAACAAGATAATTAGACCGAATAACAGTCCACAAATAATCGCAAGTAGGGATGAGCCAAGGTTTGCTATTTGTTCTCCCCCAAAAATATTTCTCTTATGCTTCATATCCCACACCCCTTTTTGCACCTGACATATACAATCCCAACTCTTCTACCGTCGTATTTGTAGGATTGACATCTGCTACAATTTCTCCTTCGTACATCACAAGAATTCGGTCACTTACATTCATTACCTCGTCAAGTTCCAAAGACACTAACAGAACAGCTTTTCCGGAATCTCTTTGTGCAATCAATTGCTTGTGAATGTACTCGATTGCACCTACATCCAGTCCTCTTACCGGCTGCACTGCAATAACAATTTCCGGATTTCTATCCAATTCCCTTGCAATAATTGCCTTCTGTTGATTACCACCTGACATTCCTCTTACGATACTGTCTTCTCCTTGTGCAGAACGAATATCAAATTTCTCAATCAGTTTCTTTGCATACTGTCTGATAGCATCAAATTTCAAAAATCCATTCTTTTGGAACTCTTTTGTGTAGTAACTTTGTAATACCAGATTTTCTTGTAAGGTATAATCCAAAACCAAACCATCTTTATGTCTGTCTTCCGGAATATGAGCAAGACCGTCCAAACATTTTTGTCGAATACTCTCTTTTGTGATATTTTTTTGATTTAGGAAGATTTCTCCCTCTTCAATCGGCATCAAACCTGTAATGCCATACACCAATTCCGATTGTCCGTTTCCATCAATCCCTGCAATGGTCAAAATTTCGCCTCTTCGTACAGTAAAAGACACATTCTTTACAGACTCTCTCTTCTGTTTGGAATGGATGGTCAGGTTCTTCACTTCCAATACCGGTTCCCCAAGATTTATCTCTTGTTTATCTATGATAAAATCAACTTTTCTACCTACCATCATTTCCGACATCTCTTCTTTGGATGTTTGTGCCACATCGATGGTTCCGATATACTTTCCTTTTCTCAAAACACTGCAACGATTTGCTACCGCTTTGATTTCATTCAATTTATGAGTGATAAAAATAATGGATTTTCCCTCTTGAACAAGCTGTAACATCACTTTCATCAGTTCATTGACTTCTTGTGGTGTCAATACGGCAGTAGGTTCGTCAAAAATCAACACTTCATTGTCACAGTACAACATTTTTAAGATTTCTACCCTCTGTTGCATTCCAACGGTAATATCAGATATAAATGCATCCGGATCTATTTTGAACTTATATTTTTCGCTCAGCTCCATCACTTTTTTTCGAGCATCTTCCATTTTCAACACACCGTTTTTTACTGTTTCGTGTCCAAGTACAATACTTTCAAGAACTGTAAAATTATGTACCAATTTAAAATGTTGATGCACCATTCCGATTCCTAACAGATTTGCGTCATTCGGATTGTTGATTTTCACTTCTTGCCCATTCATTTTGATTTGCCCTTCTTCCGGCTGATATAGTCCGAACAAAACGCTCATCAATGTGGATTTTCCTGCTCCGTTTTCTCCGAGCAACGCATGAATCTCTCCTTTTTTTACCTGGAGAGTAATATCATCATTTGCTTTGAATGTTCCAAATTTTTTGGTGATATGATTCATTTCAATTACATATTCCACCGTTGTTCCTCCTCTTATCTTATTTCAAATCATTAGGCCCGAAACCCATCGGCAATATTTCTTTTAGCGAATAGGACTGACATCCGTCATTTCCATCTGACAGTACAATTTGGAATGTATCAGGATTACAAAACTCCATCATCACTTGTCTGCATACGCCACATGGTGTGCATGTTTGTTTGGCATCCTCTCCAACTTTGCCTCCCACAACGGCAATTTTGATGAACTCCCTTTCTCCATCACAGATTGCTTTGAAAAAAGCTGTCCTCTCTGCACAATTTGTCGGTGTATAGGCTGCGTTTTCGATATTACATCCCAAGTATACCTTTCCACCCTTTGTCAACAGAGCAGCTCCCACTTGAAAATTTGAATAAGGAGAATAAGAATACTCTCTTGCCCTTTTTGCCTCTTGCAATAACATTTCATCCGTCATATTTTTCCATAGTTTCTGTAGAATCCGTAAAAATCTATCCTGATTTTCCATTCGTTACAATGACCAACCTTTGGTGCAAAGGAATTGTGCATCAATTTTTCTCTCCCACGAAAAAACTCCGTTACAGTTGCACACAATCAAGCCATACAAATGTGGATTCAGAAAAACTTACTCCTCTCTATCTCTGTATAAATAATGTACTATCATGATGTTTAATACTGATGTTACTATTATACATGAAAAAAGGACATCTGTCCTTTTTCATGTTACCTTTTTAATATAAAAATTTGATGAGGAAGCTATTTGGCAAGGGTTACCGTTTATTCCGTTTTTTATATTTAAATCGATTGATTTTCATTTTATGTATGAGTATTGATGAAATGAGAATCTTTCCTCATACATCAATACCCCTATCTGTCGACTGTTACGATTATTCATAATATCAGCTCGACATGATAACTCTATATTAACTTGCTCCATAAAAACAATTCTTTGTAGGATGATTTTCACAGAAAATATCCTTCTTATACTTATCCGTTGTCGGTATGGTGCAAGATATCCATATCGACATTAAATTGATACCAGTCCCCGTCTCTTAAAACTGAATCACCGGATAGTTCTTTTGAAAGTCCTGTTTTGCATCTTCTATCTGTTTCTTTAATTCAAAGTAACGCTTACTATCAAGTTGTCCATTTTCTCTTTGCAGTTTTAACTCAATTTCATTTGTTGACAGTCTCACCCATTCGATAAGCAGTGAAAAATCAATCCTTTCATTGCGATTTCTAAGTTCAAGCACTTCTAAGCCTTCATTCATCTCTAAATCAAACATCTTACTGTCCAAGGTAATCGGTGCGAAATAGGAACCTAATGTATTATTGTCAAACTCTTCTTCCAGTTTCTTCCATTCATACAATTGTAACAATACAAACCCAAGCGTATCATTACCAAGACTTTCTAAAAACCACCTGATTTCATAATTCGGTTTGATAAACTCATTCAGATATTTTATAGTAGTATCTCTATTCATCTCGTCTTCATAGGGAATTTGGAGTTTTTCCGTTCCTTTCACAAGGACGATATCGTCCCCGTAAGGTTTCTCGTTATCAATCATTTCAAGTTCCAATTTGTCCTCCATCATCTCATTAAAATAACGGATGATGTCCTCATCATATTCTCTCCAATCAATCCAAACAAGTGCATTCGAATCCCAAAACAGTTCTATAGAATCAGGATTTTCTAAACAATTTTTAACTTGATGATAAACATTACTCATCGTACACACCTCATTTTTCAATCAATTATAAATTTACTCCATATTTCACAAAAGAGTTTCATTCTATCAACCATTATGACATCTTATTCACTGTCCATTTTTACGGTAGTTTTTTGCAAATAGGATACCGGCAGACAAGATGAAAACGCACACCCCCAACAAGATCCAAACATCCATATCAACATCTTGTACTGATACCAATCCACTTGAAACTGTTTCGGAAGTATCTGCCTCAGTAGTATCTTTTGAACCGACCAGTTCTGTCGACTGTCCTTGCTTGTCACTTTGAGCGAAACCATCATGGTTTGTTTCTCCTTCCGTTTGTTCTGTATTATCGGAAAAAGATTCTACGTTTCTTCCGTAAAAAGAATCATTACGATTGTTCTGATCTTGTGTTTCTGTCGATTCATTTGGAGGAGCCGGAGGTCGAGAAGTAGAATCTCCACTGTTTGTAGAGAATGACTGCTGACCTCCCGGTCCCATATGTGAAGGTTGCATTCCACCGGAAGTACCTACCGATACCGCTAACGATTCCGGTGTCAACTCATCAGTATGATTACCATACATAATAGAATAGGTTTTTCCAACTGTCAACTCAGGTGAACTGAATCCAACAGATGTGTAATTGTTTACAGGTTCGTAAGACATGATTTCATCTCCATTTTTATCAAGTACTCGAAATATAGTACCGCCTGCAACAGAAGAATCCAAATTATAAAGTACCGCACATTGTGTCGAATTTGCACTGAACTCTTCTACCATTCCGGAACCTCCAAAAGCTAATACCGTACCTCCTGTCACAATACATTCTCCTCCACTTTCACTACCATAGTCTATTGCATTGTTAGTACCTTCCCCCGGTAAACTGATACGAATATTTCCACCATCGATATAGATACTTCCGTTTGAGTCGAGTCCGTCAGCATCTCTTCCATTCTCATTGATAATGGTCAGATTCCCTCCACCGATTCGGATATAGGTTTCCTTGTCTTCTGTCTGTGATGATGTATTATTTGTGACGTCATTTGTACTGGAAGAATTATCGCCCCTATTATTTCCTTCATGGTTCGGTGGCAATGGTGGTCGTGACGACATATTGTTCGTGCTGTCATTTATATTGGGAGAATTTTCTCCCATATTATTTCCTCCATGGTTCGGTGGCAATGGTGGTCGTGACGACATATTGCTCGTGCTGTCATTTATATTTGGAGAATTTTCTCCCATATTATTTCCTTCATGGTTCGGTGGCAATGGTGGTCGTGACGACATATTGTTCGT
>NZ_DBHIIC010000011.1:34871-38233 GCF_057248345.1 Filifactor sp.
ATTGGGAGAATTTTCTCCCATATTATTTCCTCCATGGTTCGGTGGCAATGGTGGTGGTCCTCCACTCATATTTCCCGGTTCCATCATTGTACTTCCACCATTTGCATTGATACCGTCATCAGTAGAATAGATGGTAATATCTCCTCCTACAATATCTACGGTCACTGCTTCGAATCCCTCATAGGAGGAAGAAATAAGAACCGTTCCACTTTCAATATAGAGTTCATCATCACTATGGACTCCATCGTCACCCACATCAAGAGTCAACATCGCATCCATCAATCTGAAACTGTCATTGACATGAATTCCATCTTGAGGTGCAGTTACCTTAATGTTACCTCCGGTTATCACCAAAGAGTCATTCACATCTATCCCATGCTTGTATTCGGCTGTTACAGTTAGACTTCCACTTCCGTTAATTGTTAAGTCATCATGAGAAAAAATGGTCCCTCCGGTATTGTCCGACAATGCTTCCTCGGAATAACTGCTCCCACTTGTAAATGAGTTCTCTGTTCCGTCTGCCAATGTCAAAAATACCTTATCTGCCTGATTTACTCTCAAGCAAGCATCATCAGAACAATTTATGGTAACACTATTCAACTTTATCCATACCTTTGAAGAATCAGATGCATCTACAACAATCTTACCATCTTCCAGCGAACCTGAAATCACATACCATCCTGCTTGTGAAATCACAAGATTTCCATTTAGAAAATAGGCTCCGTTCCCGTCTATTGTTCCATCAGATCCGTCAAGGGAGATATGAGTTGTATATTCATTTTCTTCCCAATCCCCATCTTTATCATTCTTTGTAAAATAAGTGCTTCCGCTGTATGTCTCCGCATCTTCATCTGTAATAACTTTCAATCCAAGCTTTTCCCCATTCATAAATGTCACGGTCAAGAGAAGTGTCAGCACAAGCACAATAATACATAGTCGGTCAATATATTTATGCGTAGACATATCTATCTCCTCCTTATCCCATATAATCTCCGTTATAACTTACCAATACTGCATTTTGTACACCGGGCATATCTGCTAAGTTATTGATAAAATCAGTATTATCTTCTTTCAATCGAATCTCTGCATTGATTTCTATATTTCCTTTTCTTGCAGTCTTGCTCTTCACAACAAATTTATCTGTTTTAGATGCAAGATAATCTGTTGCTGCTTTTTCACTTTCATTTCCCTCACAAGCAATTACAACGATATAAGGATTGGAATGTTCTTTCCTATTGGCAAATAATAATAATATGATACCAATAATCACACTTCCGAATACTGCTAAAGGGATTAGTCCTGCTGCCAATACAATACCGACTGCAATCGACCAGAATAGGAACGCAATATCCATCGGTTCTTTAATTGCGGTACGAAAACGCACAATGGACAATGCCCCTACCATCCCGAGCGATAACACAACATTACTGATGACTGCTAAAATGACTAGAGTTGTAATCATTGTCAAAGCAATCAGCGTTACACCAAATGAAGATGAGTACATTACACCCGCATAAGTCTTTTTATATACAAAAAAGATGAATAAGCCCACACAAAACGCAAGAACTAATGCGAGTCCCATGTCCAATATACTTATACTGGACACATTTTCAAGAAAACTTGATTTAAAAATATCTGAAAATGACATAATTTTTCCTCCTTTCAAACTTACCCGTACACACGACATTGACAATATTTAGAAAATGAACCTACTCGTCGATTCGGTACACAAACCGCATCTCGAATAATCGATGGAATAAATTCATCCCACTTTACCTCAAGAATAATAGGTGCATCTCCTGCAGGAATTGTAACTGCACTTACATTAAGAAAGTCAGTGCAGTCCAACCCTGTGCGAATATCATAGTCTAATGTGACGCGCACATTTCCAGGTCCAAAGATAAACGGCTCTCTGGTATAGTCTACAATTGTTTTCGGACGCATACCTTGATATCGTATCTTACAATATAATTCCTGTACCAAAGACTCATCAGAAGCAAGCATCCAGTCGAAATCTCCAACAATCAGTTTTTGAACTTCCTCCTCAGTCAAGTTTGCACGATACTTTGTTCCAAGATTATTCCACTTACTCTTTTTTTCCAGATGAACAATAGAAGCATCTCCGTTATACAATCGCAATCGAAACTTTTCCCTCCTACTGATTCCATCTATTTTCTCATTCAAAGCCTTGTCGTAGAGATTGTCAAAATAAAGACTTCGAATCTGATACTTCCCATCAATCGTGTGTGGATCTTTCTCCATGATGACACCCAAACGCTGCCTCAATGTTAATAAATCTCCGGCATGAAGAACATGCTTCCATTCATGTCTATAGTGCTTATCCATAAGAATCATCCCTTCCATTCTTCACGTTCATTTACTTAATTTACATTGCTTCCACCGTATGGAACATCATTTTGATTTTCCGTACCTTCTGATATTGTACTATTTTGGACACTTAGTTCATCAGATGGGGCACCTTTCGGTGCTCCATTTCCTTCTGATGTTGTTCCATTTGGTGCTCCATTTCCACTTGGCGGTGCTCCTTTCGGTGCTCCATTTCCACTTGGCGGTGCCCCTTTTGGTGCTCCGTTTCCACTTGGCGGTGCCCCTTTCGGTGCTCCGTTTCCGCTTGGAGGTGCTCCTTTCGGTGCTCCATTTCCGCTTGGAGGTGCTCCTTTCGGTGCTCCGTTTCCGCTTGGCGGTGCCCCTTTTGGTGCTCCATTTCCGCTTGGAGGTGCTCCTTTCGGTGCTCCGTTTCCGCTTGGTGGCGCTCCTTTCGGTGCTTCATTTCCACTTGGTGGCGCTCCTTTCGATGCTCCGTTTCCACTTGGCGGTGCCCCTTTTGGTGCTCCGTTTTCTTGGGTTGTTGTTCCATTTTGGCTACCTTTTCCACTTGGTGGCGCTCCTTTCGGTGTTCCATTTCCTTCTGATGTTGTTCCATTTTGGCTACCTTTTCCACTTGGTGGCGCTCCTTTCGGTGCTCCATTTCCGCTTGGAGATGCTCCTTTTGGTGCTCCGTTTCCTTGGGTTGTTGTTCCATTTTGGCTACCTTTTCCACTTGGTGGCGCTCCTTTCGGTGTTCCATTTCCTTCTGATGTTGTTCCATTTTGGCTACCTTTTCCACTTGGTGGCGCTCCTTTCGGTGCTCCATTTCCGCTTGGAGGTGCTCCATTTCCGCTTGGAGGTGCTCCATTTCCACTTGGTGGCGCTCCGTGTGGACCTCCTTGTCCGTCAAACTGTTCTCCGTTTGGACCTCCCCTTCCATCAGGTGGTGCTCCGTGTGGACCTCCTTGTCCGTCAAACTGTCCTCCGTGTGGACCTCCCCTTCCATCAGGTGGTGCTCCGTGTGGACCTCCACG
>NZ_DBHIIC010000012.1:0-36233 GCF_057248345.1 Filifactor sp.
AATGTGATTTTCTATGGAATTTTTTTAGTTCATTTTCATTTTACAATTAACCAATATTTTTTTCTTGAAACGGAAGTGTTTTTATGATAAAACTTAAGAGAATATGTATATATATATTTGTATGTGATTCAGATTGCATAGTGAGGGAGGTGAAGACTTGGTATATAAGAGAAGTCCTATAGCTGCCATTTGGAATTGTGTTGCAGTTATATTTTTATTCATTTTTTTATTTTTTGTACTAGGATACTTCTTTGGAACGAAAGTAGCAATTATCGGGGCAAGTGTTGTATCACTGATAGCTTTGGTAAATGTAATCAGAGATATGAAACTGAAAGTAGTTGTAGAGGGTAATGATTTAGAAATCTATCTTGGAAAAAAAGAATATCATTATGAGATTGATAAGATCAATCTAAGATCAGAAAGCAGAGATTTTGATTCATTTATCTTGAAGATAACAGATGAAGATGGGGTACAAGAAACTTTTGATTTATCATTACTTGGTTATCGAAAATATCAGCAATTGCTATATGATTTAGGGTTTGAATAAAGTTTTTAAAATTCATAGAAAATTTAGGATGTTATGAGGAGGAGTTAGAGATGCAAGCGGTGTTAGATTCGTTACGTTCAATGGGAATGTTCCCTTATATATTTTTGGGGATGGTTGTTTTTGCAATTATATATTCCCTTTTCTATATGAAGATGAATAAAAAGGCAAAGGAGAAGTGGTTAGATGAACATAAGGGAGCTGTAAAGGTGTCTCTTTCATCAGGTACTAATCTCATTACAAGCAAACAGTTATTGGCAGAAGTTGTAAGTGGAGAAGCTGCGATATTTACAGATAAGACATCATATGTCATTTATGCAATGCCGGGAGATATTGGTTTAAGAGTTACATATTCTTATACAAGACCGGGAGTATTGCACAAAACTGTTACGACTACTTGGGGTCCGACTACAATAAATCTTCATCTTGATCCAAACAAAGAATATGCACTTACATTTGATAAGAAAGAAGAGGAGTTTAAGTTAGAAGAAATATAGAGCTCATTGTTTTAATTCGTAAAAAAGAGTATGATTTTCACCAACTACGACTGATGTGGTGGGAAAGTTAATAAAAAAAGATTGTTCCTATGTGAAAATAGGAACAATCTTTTTTTAGAAGTTTTATTCTATTTCAAGAAGTAGGAATAGAAAGTTTATTCTTTTTCAATCAATGACAGAACAGTTTGCTTAAATAGTGCCAGTTTTTGATCAGCTTCTTCTTGTGATTTTGCTTTGATTCCAAAGTAGATTTTCAGTTTCGGTTCGGTACCTGATGGACGAAGTGCATACCAAGATTCGTCTTCAAATAGAAATTTGATGGCATTCGTTGGTTCAATGTCAACCTTGGATACCGTTTCTGTTTTGATATCAACAGATTCTGAGATTGCATAATCAAGGTAGGTAACCAAAGAGAGGGAGCCGATTGTTTTTGGATAATCTGTTCGATAGGAGAGCATGATGGATTTGATTTCTTCCTGTCCACGAATTCCTTCTCGAATTAGAGAAATAGTATCTTCTGCAAAGTATCCATGTGTTTGGAACAATTGTTGCAACACATCAATCAATGTCATTCCTTTTGTTTTGTAATAAGCGGCAGCTTCTGCTATTAGCATTGCGGAGGATACGGCGTCCTTATCTCTTACAAAAGTTCCGGCATTGTATCCGATACTTTCTTCATATCCGAATAACACTTGTTTTTCTTTCGTTTTTTCGTATTGGTTACTGATTGCAGAGATGTTTTTGAATCCGGTGAGAACATTTATAACTTCTACACCGTAATATTTCGCAATGGTTGCTCCCATTTCTCCTGTTACAATCGTTTTGACCATAATACCGTTGTTTGAAAGTAGATTTTTTTCTTTCATAGAAGAAAAAAGATATTCGATTAAGAGAGCACCTGTCTGATTTCCGGTTAAAGCGTGATATTCACCGTTGTGATAACACATTACGGCAAGTCGATCAGAGTCGGGATCGGTTGCAATCAAAAGTTCTCCGTTTACTTTTTTTGCAAGCGCAAGAGAATATTCAAATGCACGAAGGTCTTCGGGATTCGGATATTCTATAGTCGGGAAGGTTCCGTCAGGTTGTTCCTGTTCTTTTACAATATGGACAGTTTGGAATCCTCTCTCACGAAATACTCTTTGAACCGGAATACTTCCGGCACCGTTTAACGGAGTGAATACGATAGAGATGTTCTTGTCGATTTCTTCATCACGCAAAGAAAGAGATTTTACCTTTTCTAAGTAGATGGTGTCTATCGGTTCTCCAATCCATTGAATTCGTCTTTCTTGTAATGCTTGTTCAAAAGAGTAAGTTGGAATTTCAGAGAATGATGTTATCTTTTCGATTTCTTGCACAATTTGATTTGCAATATCGTCCTTGATTTGAGAACCTTCATCCCAGTACACCTTATATCCGTTGTAGTCTTTCGGGTTGTGACTGGCAGTGATATTGATTCCTGCGGCACAGTGGAGATGTCTTACCGTAAATGAAAGTTGAGGTGTACTTCTTAAACTTTCGTAAAGGTAGACCGGTATATTGTGTGCAGCAAAGGTACATGCGGCAATTTTGGCAAATTCATCTGATTTGATGCGACAGTCATGTGAAATGGCAACGCCTCGTTGTTTGAACTCTTCTCCGTAAGAAGAGATTACTTTAGCAAATGCGTGTGTTGCCCTTGCAACGATGTAAGAGTTCATTCTGTTGCTGCCGGCACCTAATTTTCCACGAAGTCCTGCTGTTCCAAATGCTAACTCTTGATAAAAACGGTCTTTTAATTCGTCATCATTTCCTTGTAGTGCAAGAAGTTCTTCCTTAGTCTTATCATCAATTGCAGTATCGTTAATCCATTGTTGGTATCGTTGTAAGTAGTCCATATCAAAGTCCTTTCTTTGGTAGTAAATTCTATTTCCGGTATCAAATTCTTATTTTTAGTACCAATCGTTGTCAAAGAGCCTGTAAACAAAATTCTTTTGTTATTGTGCTTATCTTGTATTTTACAATAAGGAGTCTATGATTTCAAATAGACAGGAGAATAATTTTTTGAAAGATTAGAATATCTTAGGAAGAAAGATTGTATTTGTTGAACAGATAGGGTTCATTGAAAATGGAATAAGAAATTTTTGTCATAGAGATGAAATTTAGAAGTTTGAAATTCGAAAGATTGGATGTTGAAATTTGAAATTTATCACAAGGCAAGGACTGTATTTTAAATTTATGGTACAATATATAATAAATAAAGTAATAATTCAAGGAGGACGAATAGGATGACAAAAGAAGAACGGGCTGAGAAATGGTTTAAGAAGATACCTGACAGTGAATCAATCAGTTTGGAAAAAAAGATGGAGATATGTCATAAAACTGCTATTGGAATGGTTGTGATATTTTTTGTGATATATATCATAGAACGATTTTTATTATATAAGTTAACGGACGGTCAGCTTTTTTATTATATGGCTGATATTCTAAATAAAATGTCTAAAGGTCTTCATACAAGAAATCAATATAGAGGGGTAGCGATTGTCGGTGGATTGATGGTACTTCCATTGATGATTGTACCGTTTTTTGCAACCATGTTATTTAAAAACCGATATATGAAACATCAAGTTGAAAAGTTGAAAGATAACATGAAAGTCAACGGTTCTCGTTCTGAAATCTATTTCGGTCCTTCGACAAAAAAAGAACAAAAGAGGGATTTCGATTGTTCGGATTGGGTATTGGATGTTGATGGAACAGAACAGGTTGGATTTACAGAAAAAGAGTTGAAACAAAATCTTGAATCAATTCAAAAAGGGGATATTGATTTCATCATTCTCACACCACCTAAACCGATTAGAATACAGACTGTAGGTTGTTTGTGCAACTTTGTCCAAGTTTGTCAGGATAAAGATTCCAATCATTTTCATTTTGAGGTTGGAACGATAAGAGAGAAGAAGAAGAACGATAGTATGATTTATGGAAAAGACGGACTTACTCAAGAAGAAACAATGTCCATTTTTAGAAAGGTAATAGATAACAGTACTGAATTTGATGTGAAGGAGTGGGAAGTGGTGTTGGATTTGAGAACGAAGGCTGATGTTGAGCTATATCGAAAAATGGGTGCACTGTTGACAGAGAATACAGAAGTTCGCTCTAACATAGAATCTTGTTTGCAAGCTCCTCAACAGTATTACAAAGAGAAAGCCGACTTTTATGAAGAACGCTGCATTGAGGGAAATCAAGAAGATAGTACCATTATATGGATTGGAATGGTAGATGAGATGTTATCCGGTTATGAAGCAATTGAATTGGATTGGAAGACTGATATTGGAGATTTCTTGTATGAAATGAAAAATTTGGCAAGTCGGCATCATTTACAGATAGAAGAAGATTGGTTCAATGAGGATGAAGATATACCTACCTGGTGCGCGGTATTGGATGAAAAATGGATGGATACAGGCTTTTGTGTAGGTGGAATGGACATAGATAGTGACAGTTATGTTTTGTTTGTGTGCCGAACAGAAGTATTAACACAACTTTCCGATTTAGGCAAACAGGTAGGGCAGAGATTTGATTTTGCAAAAAATATGTAAAGCAAACAAGAATATTTCACAGTGGCATTGATTCAAACCGATTTATCGTATAGGTAGTAGATGAAAGAGAAACATACAACAAAGAATGTGTAAAAAAACTTTGTTAATTACAAAGTCAGAATCAATTTTTTGTTGAAGATATGAGAAATTCATCTTTGAGAACAGAATGTGGGAGTATGGATATGAAAAAGTATGAATTCACAGCATTGACATCAAAAAATGATACAATAATGGGGATGAGTTTTGTTACGATATTTGGATTTTCTATACTGTTATTTCAGTTAGGGATGTTTTACAGTGGACTGGAAAAAACATTGAAAGCGCATCCGGTATTACTGCTTTTATTCATTTTTGCGTTACTTGCTATCGCTAATATATTGTTTCAAAAAATAAAGGAAACCTTGGTGAAACATTATAGAGTGGAGCTTGATGGAACAAAGATAAAGATTTTCGAGAATGGAAATGAAATGATGCAAGGTCAGATTTCTGATTGTCATACAAAGGATAACTCAAGGATGTCAGTAAAGTCTTTGAGAGCAGATTTCTACATTGATGATGAAAAAATATCTTTTAGAGTAAGACCTAAGGCATACAAAACCATTCAAGGCTCAACTTCCGGGAATCTTTTTGGAACAGGAAGTCTATTGGATATAGAAGAGCTGGCATTCTTGTGTGAAGAAATCAAAGCTGTTGTCGGAAAACGGAGAGTTGAGTAAACTGTTTTCGTAGAAAATGAGTCTATGAAACAGAGTTATGTATTAAGATACAGGAATATTCCTGTTTCGAGGTACAGTATGGAATTTGACAAAATTGTTATAGCTCAGGTATTTATGGAATATAGAATAGAAAAATATGTTATATTCAATGATAAAGATGTTGAGGAAAGAGGATGAGAAGATGTTTCGGTATTATTTGATAGGATTGGAATGGATGTGGGAGGAGCCATTTTTTAGGCATGTAAGTATTTCCTTGATAGGAGTGGTGACACTGTTATGCCTTCGCAGATTGTTTGCTGCGTGGCAAAGTGGTGGAAGTTTTTTTGCACCTTATCATATTAGAAACGGAAATCTTTATATTCACAATGCTATTTTTTTTGGAAAAAGAGTCATTCCTTTAAAGGAGATAAGAATGATTACAACCAACACTTTACGTGGTAGAAAGGGTGGAGGAACAAGATATTTTCTTCAGATTGAAAAAAAACATGGAAGAGCAACTGCTATATTCTTTGGAAAAAGTAAAAAAACGGAGTTAATGGTGGATAATTTACAGAAAGAGACAAAGAAGTACGGTGTAAAAATTCATAAAGGGTTGTGGGATTAGAAAACAGCTATATAATTATCTCTTTCCGATTCGTTAGAGAAGATAAAGATTTCATGACGGATTGACAAAGTCTTGACGATAACTGAAATAACAAAAGAGTTGGAAGTTGTTTTGAGCGAACAACAAGTTTGAGGTTTACAATCAAGTTCTGTAAATTACTTGCTTTTACTTTAAAACTAAAATAGGAAACGGCTTCCCTCTTTTATTTTTTATCTTCTAAAATAAAATTAAATTAAATGGTTCTTTTTAGTAGAATAGTAAAAGTAATTTGACAATGCTAGGGAGTTTGTTCATGCCAAAAAATTTTATGATAGAATCTCATGTTCCCACATTCCTTGCAATAATGTTTCCTTGCGCATTTTTTTGTCAATTCCGTTTAAGACAGATCGTTTATCTCGAATCCAATGAGGAGCTATGAGTGTTGCCTTATCTCCATCGCCGGTCAGACGATGAATCACTATGTTCGGAGAGATTCGACATAAAATATCTACTACAGAATCAATATAATCTTCTCTTGAGAAGACTGGAAATGGATTTTGTTGATAAAGTCTGCCCAAATCACTATCTGAAGAGATATAGAGCATGTGTATTTTCAGTCCCCAAATTTTTTTCTTTGAAAGATAGACAGCAGTTTCTCTCATTTGTTGTTGTGTTTCGTTCGGTATATTGAGAATCATGTGGACAACCGTACGAATATTTCTTTCGTGAAGATGTTTGATTGCATCATCAAATATGGAAAGAGGATACCCTCTCCGAAGCAAGACAGCACTTTTTTCATGAATGGTTTGCAGTCCGAGTTCTATCCACAAAAAAGTTTGGTTGGAATAAGATTCCAATAAGTCCAACACTTCTTTAGAGAGGCAATCAGGTCTTGTTGCAATGGCAAGTCCGACAACGTTTGGAAAAGACAGTGCCTCATCATATTTTTTCTTCAGTTCGTTCACGTCGGCATAAGTATTTGTAAAACTTTGAAAGTATGCAATATACTTTGCGTTGTTCCATTTGTTGGATAGAAGGGAAACTTGTTGGTTCATCTGTTCGGTAATACTGTCTGCGCATGAGGTAAAATCTCCCGAACCTTTCTCGGAACAGAACAGGCAACCTCTTTTTGCAATGGTGCCATCTCTGTTTGGACAAGTAAAACCACCATCAATAGAAAGTTTGATGATTTTTTCTCCAAATTCTTCCTTGAGTGCTTGATTTAAAGTGTAGTAGGTTTTGTGATTCAGATACATAATTTTCTCCCAATTAAAATAAGATAGTTTATTATAACGAATCTATACTAAATATGCTATAGAAGAATTGAATGAATTGCTGTTGATAATCATCATCTAATTATGTATAATAATTTATATTTTATGTATCATTTTTTATATTGTATTTGTTTAAGAGGGGTAACTATGAGTAGGCAAAGTAATCCAACCAAGAATATATCTCATCAATTGTATGAGATTTTAAAATATAGAATTATTAAATTGGAATATGAACCTTCAACATATCTGAAAGAAGAGAATATTGCAAAAGAGTTTAATATCAGTAGAACACCGATACGAGAAGCAATGAGAGAACTAAGAAATGATCTTCTTCTTGAATTTAACAAAGGGAACCTTGTAACTCCGGTATCTTTAGATACTTATGCAAAAATTTTTACGATGAGAGAGCATTTGGAACTACTTTCCGTCAAACTGGCAACATTAAATTGGGCAGATTCAGATATTGCTCTTTTAGAAGAAAATATTGCAAAACAAAAACAATTAATTTTTCAAAAAGAATATAACCCAAAGATATTTACAGATTTAGATAGAGAATTTCATTGGCTTTTGGTAAAAACATCGAAAAATAATTTTTTAGAAAAAGATTTGATGAAATATTATAATCTGTTTGCAAGATATAACTATTTGTGTGGGTTTGAGAAAAGAAAAGATTATGCAGTTTCAGAACATGAAATTATTTTAAATATGTTAAAGGCAAGAGATATCATTCTAGCAGAAGCTAAAATGAAAGATCATCTTAAGAATATCAATGGAAATATTCTACTTTTGATAGCAAATAAAATATGAAAAAACTCCTAAAATGGAGTTTTTTTTTATTTGTTTTTTTACTATTATTATGAATACAAGTATTTACAATATATACAAAAAATGTTTTCTATCACACAATATGTATACATAAATAACAGTTTACAAAAAATAAATTAGTGATAAAATGATTGTAAGAACTAGTTCTTTTGTATGGTTGATGTTCTATTATAAAAATACATAAGGAGCGTGATTATGAGACTGTCGAGTAGAATTTATGATATGCCTTATTCCGGTACGAGAAAGTTGACACCCTACATCAATAAAGCGAAAGACAATGGTAAAAAAATAATTGCTTTGTATATTGGTCAACCGGATATTGAAACACCGAAAGGATTTTTTCAAGCTGTTAAATCCTTTGACTCTGATGTATTAGCGTATGGTGAGAATAATGGGAACCCGGAATTAAAAAAGGCTATGAGCAATTATTACAAAGAAAAGGGGATTGATTTTTCTCCGGATGAAATATTTGTAACGGTTGCAGGAAGTGAAGCACTTTTGTTTTCTTTGATGAGTACTTGTGATTATGGAGACAATATCATCGTTTTCGAGCCATTTTACACAGATTATAATGTGATGACAAAAGAATTGAATTTAGAAATCAAAGCAATAACAACACATGCAGAAGATGGATATCGTATACCTGATGCTGATACGATTTCATCCGTAATAGATGGTAGAACTAAGGCTATTTTAGTAAATAACCCTAATAATCCGACAGGTGTTGTGTATACACCGGAAGAGATGAAGACCATTATTGATGTAGCGTTGAAACATGATTTGTTTATTATTGCTGATGAAGTCTACAGAGAGTTTGTTTATGACGATCTGACATTTCATAGTTTTGCACATTTTCCGGAAGCTTCAGATTGTGTGATTATAGTTGACAGTGTTTCAAAAAGGTACAGTGCTTGCGGAGCAAGAATTGGAAACATTGCTTCTAAAAATGAAGATTTTTTGAAAAATATAACAAAGTTGTGTCAAGCTAGAATTTGTCCACCAACACTTGATCAAATAGGAGCGATAGAACTCTATAAGACACCAAGTTCTTTGTTAAATGATATCAATAAAGAATATCAAAGAAGAAGAGATATTGCTTTTGATTGTATTTCTGAAATGGAGGGTGTTGTTTGTAAAAAACCTGAGGGAGCATTTTATTTATCCGCTAAATTACCAGTGGATAGTGCTGAAAAATTTTTAATTTGGATGCTTGAAGAATTCGATGATAACGGTGAAGTGGTAATGCTTTCTCCAATTGAGGGATTTTACGCAACACAAGGTTTGGGAACGCAAGAAGTGAGAATTGCATATGTTGTGAAAGAAGAAGTTTTAAAACGAGGTATGGAAATATTACAGAAGGCTTTGCTGAATTATCCAGGTAGAATATTGTAAACGACGGTAAGGTTTGAGTATGAAGGAGGATAACAAATGAAAAAGAAATGTTTGTATTTAATAATGGCTTGTTTGCTTTGTGTGAGCTTGGTAGCTTGTAACTCCGGATCCGGAAATACTGATGCAGGTGATACAGGTAATGAGAAATATCTGATTAGAGTTGCGCATGTATTGCCTACAACTCATCAAACACATATTACTTTAGAAGAAGTATTTAAAAAAGAAGTTGAAGAGAAATCTAACGGAAGAATCACAGTTGAAATATATCCTAATGCTCAACTTGGTGGAGATAGAAAGGCTGTAGAAAGTGTACAGATTGGATCTTTAGAAATGACAGTACCTGCAAGTACGGTTGTAACTGCATTTGATGAAGATTGGGAAGTTCTAGATATTTTATATTTGTTCGATTCTAAAGAACAAGCTTTGAAAAACTTTGACGGTCCATTTGGACAAGCGTTAAGTGAACACTTAAAAACAAAAGGAATTATCAATTTTGGATTTGGGGAAAATGGACTCAGACATGTTATCAACAATGTGAGACCAATTGAAAAAATAGAAGATATGAAGGGACTTAAAATTAGAACAATGGAAGGCCCTATGCAAGTTGCAGGATTCAAAAATATGGGAGCTAATCCTACTCCAATTTCTTTCAATGAACTTTTTACAGCATTACAACAAAAAACTGTAGATGGTGCAGAATTACCTATTAACATTGCATACTCCAATAAGATTTACGAAGTTCAAAAGTATCTATCAAAAACATCCCATACTTACTTGACTTGCCCTTATCTTATCAACAAGAATTTTTATGAAAGTCTTCCTTCTGATTTGCAAGAAGTAGTAAAGACTGCTGCGATAGATACTATTAAGGCTCAAAGAGAAGCACTCGCTGTAGATGAAGGAATCAATACTCAGAAGATGTTGGATGAAGGCGTAGTTATCAATGATATTACAGATGATGAATTACAAAGATTTAAAGATGCAATAAAACCTGTTTTGGAAGATTATAAAAATACAAAAGGTACAACTTATTTAGACTTAATTGAAGAATAACTCATTTGATACTTTGGGTAGAATATTCTACCCAAAGTATTAAATCATTGGGAGGTTCGATATGAAAATAATAAAAATTTTAGACGAAAAAATAGAAGAAGTCTTTTTGGTAGGAATCATTTCTATTTCTGTAATTCTTCTATTTATACAGGTCGTGTTGCGATATGTCTTTAAAAATTCGATCATGTGGAGTGAAGAGTTGGCAAGATACCTTTTTCTGTGGATGATTTGGGTTGGTGCAAGTTATGCAACAAAACAGTCAAGACATTTAAAGGCAGAAATACTTACAAATTTAGTTTCGGAGAAAATCGCCAGATATATTATTTTGCTCTCCTTGCTTGTTTGGCTTATATTTTCACTTTGGATAACAAATTCTTCCTTTAATCTTACGTTAAGTATATTGAAGACGGGACAAAAATCCTCTGCAATGCAAATTCCGATGTTTATTCCGTATTCCTCCGTACCGGTAGGATGTGGTTTGATGTCAATAAGATTGATTCAAAAAATAGTAGATTTACTGAAAGGAAAGGATGTTGGATAATGAATGTAATAATTCTATTTTTACTTTTGGCTATACTAATAACAATATCAGTTCCGATTGGTATCGCGTTAGGTATGGCGACACTAATTGTTATGGCAACGATGTCTAATGTTCCACTTGTTACTATTTCACAAAATGCCTTTGCTGCATTGGATTCCTTTCCTCTTATGGCAATTCCATTCTTTATACTTGCTGGAAATTTAATGGAACATAGTGGTATTTCTAAAAGGTTGTTAGATTTTGCTGACAGCTTAGTTGGTTTTTTTACGGGTGGATTATCGGTAGTTACCATTCTTACAAGTATGTTTTTTGCTGCAATCTCCGGTTCAGGTCCTGCGACAGTTTCAGCTATAGGTACATTTATGATACCAGCAATGGAAGACGAAGGGTATGATCCTGCTTTTGCTGCTGCACTAACAAGTGCTTCAGGGTCCATCGGTGTTATTATTCCTCCGAGCATTCCGTTTGTCATTTATGCTGTAGCAGTAGGAGGCTCAATTACAGATTTATTTATTGCAGGAATCATTCCTGGAATTTTAATTGGACTATCTTTAATTATTACAAGTTGTTTGATAGCAAAGAAATATGGTTGGAAAGGTGATGGAAAGAAATTCTCTATTTCTGAAGTTTTTAAAAGATTCCGAAGATCTTTTTGGGCATTATTGATGCCTGTTATCATATTAGGAAGTATATATAAAAGTATCGCAACACCAACTGAAGCAGCAATTATTGGAGTTGTATATGCTGTCATTGTCGGTAGATTTGTTTATAAAGAATTGGAATTAAAGGATATTTACACTGCTCTTAAAGATACTGCTACAATTAATGGGGCTACTTCTTTTATGGTAGGATTATCATCATCATTTGCCGCATACTTAACAATGGAACAAATCCCTGTAAAAATTGCTACTTCTATGCTTTCTTTAACAGACAACTCAACTGTGATTATGTTGTTAATATTATTGTTCTTACTTATTGTAGGTTGTTTTATTGATAATATTTCGTCTTGTATTATATTAGCACCAATCTTTTTACCTATTGCAGTTCAATCCGGAATTAGCGTAGTACATTTTGGAGTTATCATGACAGTTGCATTATCTATTGGATTTGTAACTCCTCCGTATGGTGCGAATTTATTTGTTGCATCCGGAATAAGCGGTGTATCCATAGAAAGAATTTCAAAAAGAATTTTACCTCTGATTGTATCGATGGTTATTGTGTTATTGTTAGTAACATTTATTCCTGCGATATCAATGACATTAGTGCAAAAATAATTTGAGAGGAGAATGAAATGTATAAAGTTGTCAGATTATTTCCATATCAAGAAGGTGTTCAATTAGAACAATCAGTATTAGAAGGAATAGCAGAAGTCGTTGAAAGACCAAGCTATACTGAAAAAGAGATTATTGAAAATGCAAAAGATGCAGATGTTATTATATGTATTTATGAGAATATTAACAGAAATGTGATAGAAGCGCTTACTCATTTAAAAATGATTGCTTTTAAATCGATAGGATTTAATTCAGTAGATTTGGCATATGCAACAGAAAAAAATATAGCTGTCAGCCACAATACAAAATATTGTGTAAAAGAAGTCGCTGACTATGTAATGTCTGCAATTTTACTATCGAATAGAAAAATAATACAATTTAATAAATCTGTGATTGAAGATAAAAAATGGGATTTTACGATATTTCCTGAAATTCAAAGATTGGAAGAACAAGTTGTTGGATTTTTGGGTTTTGGAAATATACCTAAACTCGTTGCAGAAAGATGTAAGCCTTATGGTTGTAAATTGATTGCCTATGATCCTTTTGTAAGCGAAGAAGTTGCTTCAAAGTATCATGTAAAACTGGTTGATAAGGAACAGATATTTAAGGAAGCAGATTATATCAGTTGTCATCTTCCTTCTAATAAAAGTACAGAAAACTCTATTAACAAGGAGTATTTCGACTTAATAAAAGATTCTGCTGTATTTATTAATTCATCAAGGGGTAATATTGTACAGGAAAACGACTTAATAGAGGCATTGGATAATGGAAAAGTTAGTATGGCTATATTAGACGTGGTTCATGATGAAAACCCTGATGTTGTTTCAAACCCTTTGATTAACCATAAGAATGTAATTGCGACACCTCACATAGCATTCTATTCCCGGCAGTCTACTAGAGATGGTAGAATTGAAACTGCTACTAACATTAAACATTTTCTTGAAAAAAATTATGATAAAGCACAGATTGTAAATAAAGTTAAATACTAGTTTCAATGTCTTTTTCAGAAGGGCTATTCTTCTTATCATAAGAAGGATAGCTTTTTTATTTGTAGAATGATGAGAACTACTATGTATCTAACATTGACTTGTCAAGTTCAAAAAATTGTTTTATAGAAATAGGTATTTTAGGTTGTAATACTTGAGTATAGAGTGCATCTTATCGCTCGAAAATGACATCTTATCATCTAAAACCGACGAATGGCAGAGAAATCACACTAACTGATTCAAAATATGTTATAGTAACCATAACAAATTTGTCACATGTGGATACAACATATTTGTAGAAGAAAATAGAAATAGAAAAGAGGAGATAATATGAACATTCACTTTTCTCTCAATCCGAAAACAGAAGATATCACAATTCAAATTGAAGCAAAGGAATACAATGAAGAAGTCAAGAAATTGATGGAACTATTACAAAATACTGAAAAAGGATTTGATAAAATTGTGGTAGAACAGGAAGAAAAATTTTATTTTTTGGAAAAGAGTGAGATTGAAAAAATCTATTCCCAAAATGGAGCGGTTTATGTTGATACAAGACAGGGAACGTTTGAATCTAAAGAACGTCTCTATGAGTTGGAGGAGAAACTGAAAAACTTTGTTCGCATTTCAAAGTCTGTCTTGGTCAATGTGGAAGAAATCCAATCATTGGAAATGGAATTTAACGGAAAAATGAAAATGTACCTGAAAAGTGGAGATGTGGAATATACTTCTCGATCTTATTTGAAGGACATCAAAAAAGCTCTTGGATTGTAATTGATTCAGGTTAGTGAAATACTTTGTAAACATGGAACGTAAAAAAGGAAAATAATTTAAAAATAATAGAGTAGCAAATAGAAATGCTATTTATGTTACTCAAGAAAGGGAGAGTATTATGAAAACATTAAAACAAAATATTTTGTCAATCTTAGTAGGAATTGGAATAGGATTATCTGTTAACAGTACATTTTTAGCATATTTTGCAACAAAATATGAATCTTTGAGCAGTGTAATGATATTTCGTTCTTATATTGCATCCATTATTATAGGGGTGGTATCATCATTTTCCAGTAATTTATTTCAAATGGAAGAAGAAGGTTCTTTGTTGAAAAAGACAATATTACATTATTTTGTGATATTGATTACAGTTTGTGCAGTAGGAAAGTGGGCCAATTGGATGGGAAATATCAGTCCGTTTTTTGTAGTATTTACAGCAATCTATATTGTGATTTATGCAGTGTGTTATCAAATTGGAAAACGAAAAGTGAGTGAAATCAATAATGCATTGGAGAAAAAATCACAACGATAAGCACAGATTCTAAACTTGTGATATGGTAATAAGTGATATTGGGACAATCTATTTGTTGTCATAATGAAGTTAAGGAAGAATATATTGTATATTGAAATGGTTGTTCTAAAAAATGAAGAAGCATCTTTTTTAGGATGGCGAATTTAAGAAACTGTCTAAAGAAGTAGCAAAAGGTTAATCAATCTGAAAGGTAGATACAGTCATTTTATTTTAATGGATTGTTATGACAATTGTTAAAGATGATGAAACAACATTAAGAAAGTGAGTCATAGTGAGATAGAAAACAAAAAATCCTTTTTTGGGGATATGGTTTGGAGTATTATCGATTCAAATCACCTGAAAGTAGGATTTTTTGTTTTGTTAGTTTTATAAACTCTTTATCAAAGCTAGAAGGGTATCGAAAAGATATAGAATCCTTTTTTATCTTTTAGGCGTGGAAGAAAGTGATTGAAAGTGGTATATCATCATGATATAATTTTTTACAGTATACAGATTTCTGTGAAATGACTGTGCGATGATTTTCTATTTATTCTATGAACTTTGAACATAGATGCATAAGAATATATACTATGTTTGCACGGATGTTTGAGAGCAACATCTATATTTCAATATGTTCTTGTAAGATATCGACATTGAATACACTAGTCTACAGTTGTCAGTTACAGATACTGATATGATTTATTTGATATTATATAGTGTTTGTGTTGTATCAACAAGTAGTATATTGTTTGGTGTTTAGTATCTGTCCCGGTATATTGCCGGTATATGAAATGGATAGTAGATAAATTTAAGGAGGAGATAATTATGGCAGGAAATTTTTGTTCACAATGTGGAGCCTCTAATGAGGTAGGAACGAGAGAATGTAGATTTTGTGGGGAACCGTTAGGAGGCCAACAATCTCAACAAACACAACGGATATATGTGACAGGAATCAATCCTTCATGGCCTATTAAGAATAAGCTTGTAGCTGGATTACTTGGAATTTTTTTAGGTGGAATCGGTCTTCACAAATTCTATTTGGGTAAGATTGGAATGGGAATTATTTATATCTTGTTCTGTTGGACCGGAATTCCGTCTATTGTTGGCTTTATAGAAGGTATTGTATATCTTTGTTCAAATGATGAGAATTTCCAACTAAAACATCATGTACGACTTCTATAATGTGAAAAGTAATCAAATTTATTCGTTTTTTATTGATGGTTGCAAAGTTTTTGTATGTGAGAGATAAAGAACATGGAATCGGTAGATGAAATCCGATTGAGTGGGAATAAAAGTAGTGAAAAATATCTAAGATAACTCTTAGGTATTTTTTATTGGGAACTTTATGAGACATAGTAAATTTTGAGATAGGGATTCATAAGAAGAGAGCGTTAGAAACCGAATATAGGTAGGAATCGTTAGAATAGAACAAATTAAGTATAAAAACTGGTAAAGAAGCATTTGTTTGAATAGGGATGATAAAAAACATAAGACAAATACTGTGAAAAAAAACAAAAGTTGAATATCCAATAACCTTGAAATATGGTATCCTAATTTTACCAAGAAGGAGTAAGGGAGGGATATGAATTGAAACCTTTGGTGGTATATTATTCCTATTCAGGAATTACAAGAAGATTAGCAGAAGATATTGCATTGATTACAGATGGCGACTTGAGAGAGCTGAAACCGCAAAAGCCCTATTCATTTTCCTATCATACTGCGATAAAAGAAGTAAGGAAAGAAATAGAAAGAGGATACTGTCCTCCTCTGATGGAAGGAACAGAAAGCATGGGAGATTCGAAGGTCATTTTTATTGGCTCGCCTAACTGGCTTAAGACATTTGCTCCTCCTATTTTGTCGTTTTTACGAACGGTTGATTTGAGCAACAAGACCATTATTCCATTTTGTACGCATGGAGGAGGTGGTTTTGGGAACATGATGGAAGATTATAAAAGAGAATGCAAACATTCTATTATTAAAGATGGGATAGCATTAAAAGGAGACTACAATTTCGATGAGCTAAAAAATTGGTTGGACAGAAATTTGTAACATTTTTCTAGCAGATGGAATGGAATGATTTGATGATAGAATGTAAAATGAAATTATAAAAAATTGGTAAGGAAGTAGTTATACGCAAAAAAGCAAGATTTACCGTACAGAAAGAACATAAACAGTACAGTATGCTACACTGTTAATAACTATTTCAAGATAGAAATTAGAATCGGAGGAAGTAAGTTTGGGTAAAAAGTTAGAAGAAATGAGCTTAGAAGAACTTTGGCAACTGTTTCCGATTTTTTTGGTGGAACATAATCCGTTGTGGAAAAAATGGTATGAAGAAGAAAGAAATACTATTCTATCCATAGTACCGACCGAAAGGATTAAAAGACTCTCCCATATCGGTAGCACTGCAATTTTAGAAATATATTCAAAAAATATTGTGGATATATTGGTTGAAGTAAATGACAGGTCAGATTTGGATGTTGTTAAGGAAATTCTCGTCAACAGCGGATGGTTATGTATGCATCAGACTGAAAATAGAATCGTACTCAATAAAGGATATACAGAACAAGGTTTTGCAGAAAAAGTATTTCATCTCCATATTAGAATTATCGGGGATTATGATGAACTATATTTTCGAGACTATCTGAATGAGCATGAGGAAATAGCCAAAGAATATGAAACATTAAAATTATCTCTTTGGAAAAAATTTGAGCATAATCGAGATGGATATACCGATGCGAAAACAGATTTTATCAAAAAATATACTGATTTAGCAAAGTCTGAATATAGAGGTCGATATGGAACAAACGATTTATCGAATGGAATATGATAAATTTGAGAATCAGAAAATCAAAATGATCATACGCTCTTTATTGTACAATCAATAAGGAGGGTATTTTAATGAAATATCGTTATGAAAATAAAAAAAGAACCTAAGTTGGTTCCAAGTCCTGAGGCTACAATTGCCGGCGGGGGTGACCAAGTTGGGTTCTACTGTAAGGATAACACATACTAATTAAGATGTCAAGGGAAAAATTTATTTTAATTATGAAAAAAGTGGTTATATGTGGGATGTATTTAGAAAAGTGGGAGAAAAAAATTTTAGATACATTAGGTCATTTTTTTAATTCTTTTGTTCTTTTAATTGTTCTATTCTATTACACTATATCGATAGGGTACTTCAGTTTGCAATAGTTGAAAGGGAAAAAGAGTGTGTTTTAATGCAGAGAAGTTTTATGAACATACACAATTTTTTGAAAAAAATGAAAAAAGTGATTGACAGATAAAAAATAACTTGGTAGAATACTAAAAAACAAATTCAAATATAATCTTATGTAAAGAAGAGTATGCTTGGGAGTAAGTTTACAGAGAGTTCTTGTTTGGTGAAAAAGAACAATGGAAAGCAAGTTGAAGATGGTCTTTACCTGAGTCGGATTGAGGGCATTGCATTAGATTCGAACGGGAGTGCCCGTTATAGCACCAAGGTATGATTGTACCTGTCGAGGTCATTATCGTGAGATAATGATAAAAAAAGGTGGTAACACGGGATATTACTCTCGTCCTTTTATAGTTTTCTATAACAGGATGAGAGTTTTTTTATTGGAATGTAAATTCAGTAGAATTCGAAATTTTCTAAGTTACAAAAAAGAGTATGTTTGAAGAAAAATTTATGAAATTGGTTATTTATGAACAGGAGGAATTATAATGGCAAGATTTAAGAGTAAAAGTATTGAAACATTATGTGTACAAGCAGGGTATGAACCAAAGAACGGTGAACCGAGAATCACTCCTTTGGTACAATCTACAACATATCAGTATGACAGTGCTGATGAAGTGGCTGATTTGTTTGATTTGAAAAAAGCAGGGCATATGTATAGTCGTATCTCCAATCCTACAGTAGGAGTGTTGGAAGAGAAGATTGCAGCTTTAGAAGGTGGAGTAGGAGCATTAGCGACTTCTTCCGGACAGGCTGCAACTCTATTATCCATCCTTACAATTTGTAATCATGGGGAGCACCTCGTAGCAATGAACAATTTGTATGGAGGAACATACACATTGTTATCTTCTACTTTGAAAAAGATTGGAATCGAGACAACATTCGTACCTTTGAATGCATCTAAGGAAGAAATAGAAGCGGCAATTCAAGATAATACAAAATTGATTTTTTCCGAAACAATCGGAAATCCTAAAGTAGACGTGTTAGATATCGAAAGAATCGCAGAGATTGCACATGCAAATAATCTTCCGTTATTTGTAGATAATACGTTTGCAACTCCACATCTTTGCAGACCGTTCGATTTTGGAGCGGATGTTGTGATTCACTCTACAACAAAATATCTTGATGGACATGCAACAAGTGTTGGAGGACTTATTGTAGATTCCGGAAAATTTGATTGGACAAACGGCAAATTCCCACATTTAACAGAAAAAGACCCTAATTACCATGGACTCAGCTATACAGAAACATTTGGAAATCTGGCATTCATTATCAAGGCAAGAGTAGTGTTCATGAGAGATTTCGGAACGACAATGAGCCCGTTCAACGCATTTTTAACTAATTTGGGAGCAGAGACATTGGCACTTAGAATGGAGCGACATTCTGAAAATGCATTGAAAGTTGCAAAATTCTTGGAAAATCACGAAAAAATAGACTGGGTAAACTATCCGTTGCTTGAAAGCTCCAAATCTTATGAATTGAGTAAAAAATACTTGAAAAAAGGTGGAAGCGGAGTTATCAGCTTTGGAGTAAAAGGTGATGTGGAAGATACTAAGAGATTCATCGATTCTCTTACATTAGCTTCCTTGGTAGTCCATGTTGGAGATTTAAGAACTCATATCTTGCATCCGGCAAGTATGACACACAGACAATTATCAAAAGAACAACAGTTAGGAGCAGGAATTGAGGAAAATATGGTTCGTTTCTCAGTAGGAATTGAGGATGTAGAAGATATTATTCTTGATTTAGATCAAGCCTTAGCATTGGTATAGGAATACCGATATTGATTAAAAAAGGCCCTTGCGATTGTAAAAAGAAATGGAGGGTAAAGCAATGCCTTTAGTAATACCAAGCGATTTACCTGCAAAAAGTATATTAGAACAAGAACAGATTTTTATTATCACAACAAATCGAGCGGACACCCAAGATATCCGTCCGCTCAAACTTGCCATCTTGAATTTGATGCCGAAGAAAGAGGAGACGGAAACACAGTTATTGCGTATGTTGTCCAACACACCTTTGCAAGTTCATGTTGATTTGATACGAACGGAAAGCTATAAATCCAAAAATACAGACGAAACGCATTTGAATCGTTTTTATAAGACGTTTGAAGAAATGAAACATACCAAATACGATGCGATGATTGTTACCGGAGCACCGGTAGAAACAATGGAGTATGAAGTTGTAGACTATTGGGAAGAATTTACTCAAATTTTGGAATATGCTAAGGAGAATGTTTATTCCACAATGTTTATCTGTTGGGCATCTCAAGCAGCACTCTATCATTATTACGGAATTCAAAAATATCAAAAAGACGAAAAGATTTTTGGAGTGTATGACTTTGATGTGTTGCATAGAGGTGTTTTGACAAAAGGTTTTGATGATTTCTTCTATATGCCTCAATCTCGCTACACTTACAATAAGATGGAAGAAGTAGAGAAATGTGATGATTTGATTGTGTGGTCAGGAAGAGAAGACATCGGTACTAATTTAGTTTCCAGTAAAGATGGAAGGCTTGTATTTATTGCAGGACATTATGAATATGAGGAGGATACTCTGTATCAAGAGTATTTGAGAGATAGAAAAAAAGGTTTGAATACCAAACTTCCTCAAAATTACTTTGTAGATAATGATGAAACAAAGGAAATCAAAGTGAGATGGAGATCTCATGCAAATCTATTTTTTGCAAACTGGTTGAATTATTGTGTGTATCAGGAAACACCATATGATATTTCCAAAATTGCAAAGAAAAAGTAGCGAGTGATTTTTCAATTTCGGTCTCATAAGATTACTAAAGCAACTCACCGTATGTTCAGTATTTTTAGGGTAACGGTGTGGTATCGTTTCTGTTTCTGAAAAATGATTGTTAGGATAAATACAACTGTTGAAGTCATAGAAGTCAATTTGTTTGTGATAAGAATGTATGGTCAGAAATGACGCAGACGGAAAATTGTATCTTTATGATGTGGATAAAATAAAAAAAGAGAATAACCCAGCCAATGAAAAACAATTCATCAGCCTTACCACCTAAAAGCGGTATGTTAGGTCATTCTCTTAGCACAGATAATTGTACCATAAGAAAAAAATACGTCAACAATAAAACGAAAAAAACTTATAAAAATATATTGAAATAAAAACTAAAGTTATCATTAGAAAATGATAGAAGTGACAGATGAGAATACTAAGACAGTCTTAACTGGTCCTTCTATCATTTTTTGTGCTTACGATAAATTCAAAGTCTAACAACTGAATTCTAATATTTTTCTCATCAGTAGGATGGTATTACTCTCCATAAAAATTAGATTACCTAAGTTTTTTTGACTTGCAGGGAAGTAATAGAAATAATCAAGGTAAAATAGTAAGTTAAGGTTATGGTGGAGTGTGGTAAATAAGAGAAAATAGAAACAGGTATCAAAGATTCTGTTTTTCTGTAAGAAATGTTTGTTATTATCTTGGGAAATGGATTAGATTGTCACAATATTTCTGTGAATATGCGTATTATACGGAATAATGCTTGAACGAACAAAAGAAATAAGATAGAATAAGAATGAAATCGTAAAATATTTGATAGTATTTGGTTTTAAATGAAGGGAGGCAATTCAATGTCAACTTGTAAAGTAAATGAATATGGAGCAATATATATTGGAAAAGATGTTGTTGCAAAAATTGCAAACAATGCGGCGAAAGAATGTTATGGATTAGTTGGAATGGCATCCAGAAACAAAAATGGGATTGTAGAATTACTTTCTTTTGCAAACGGAACAAAAGGAATTTCTGTTGATATTGTAGATGGTGTTGTTTATCTGAACTTGTTTGTTATTATTCAGTATGGAACCAATATTGCAGTTGTATCAGAGAATATTATTGAGCGTGTAAAATACTACATTGAACATCAGACCGGCTTGAAAGTGGGAGAAATAACAATCAATGTAGATGGAGTAAGAGTTCAAAAATAGGTAGGAGGAAGTAGATAAATGAATAGGATTGAAGGGGTATTGTTTCGAAGTATGTTAATCTCCGGAGCAAATAATCTGAAAAACGAAAGAGACATTGTAGACAGATTAAATGTTTTTCCGGTACCGGATGGTGATACAGGAACAAATATGTCACTTACTATGAATTCTGCAATCACAGAATTGAAGTCAGTTGCATCTAATGAATTGGGAGAAATTTCCAAAGCGATTGCAAGAGGATCTCTGATGGGTGCAAGAGGAAACTCAGGCGTTATCTTGTCACAGATTCTTCGTGGATTTGCACAAGGAATTGAGGGCAAAGATTATTTGCAAGTAGAAGACTTTGCAATTGCATTGGATTCTGCAAGAAAAGTTGCTTACAAAGCCGTGATTAAACCTGTAGAGGGAACTATTCTGACGGTTTGCAGAGAGACGGCAGAGGCAGCTTTGGAAATGAAAGATATGGAAAATATGGAAGACTTCTTGGTGAAACTTTTGGAAGCAACTCGTCATTCTTTGGCAAATACACCTGAATTATTGAAGGCGCTCAAAGAAGCGAATGTAGTGGATTCCGGAGGGCGAGGCTTTCTTTCTATCTTAGAAGGAATGGTAAAGGCGTACCAAGGACATCCAATTAGTGCAGACGGCAGTACGGAAACAAAACAAGATTTTGAAGAAATGATGAAACAAGATATTCATGCGTTTGCCGGAGAAATCAAGTTTGGGTATTGTACAGAGTTTTTCTTAAGAACTTATGAAGTGGATGCAGATACATTCCGTAGAGAAATTGAAGATATGGGAGATTCCATGGTTGTGGTAGGAGATGAAGGAATCATCAAAATTCACATTCATACTAATGATCCGGGAGTTGTCTTGCAAAAGGCATCTGCACATGGTGCGTTGGATCGTATCAAGATTGAAAATATGAGATTGCAACAAGAAGCTGTTTTGGCAAAGAGAAGAGAAGAAATGGAAGAACAGTCTCTTGCATACGGAATTATCTCAGTTGCAGTTGGAAAAGGCCTTGCAAACATGATGAGAGATATGAATGTGACCACTATCATTGAAGGTGGACAAACCATGAATCCAAGTACGGAAGATTTTGTGAAGGCGATTGACAAAATCAATTCCGATACCATCTTCATATTTCCTAACAATTCTAATATCATTATGGCGGCAAACCAAGCCAAAGAAATCAGTGATAAAAATGTAATCGTGATTCCGACAAAGGATATTCCTTCCGCTCTAGTTGGATTGATGGCAATTGATGCTGCTGCAGCACCGGAAGAAAACGAACAAAATATATTGGATGCAATTTCATGTGTAACCTCGGCAGAAATTACCTATGCCGTTCGTGACACAACAAGTGGTGAAAAGCAAATCAAAGAAGGCGAAGTAATCGGAATCAGTGGGAAAGAAATTCTTGCTAACGGTGCAGAGATAGAAGAAGTAACATTAGAAACCATAGACAGCTTGTCAGAAGACGCTGAAATTATTACCTTGTTCTATGGGGAAGATGTCACAGAAGAACAGGCAACAGCACTGATGGAGCGCGTATCGGAGAAATATCCTGATGTGGATGTAGAATTATATGAGGGAGGACAACCACTCTACTATTATTTCATATCTGTAGAATAAAGGACAAGAAAGTGAAATATCAGGGGAATTGTAGCAGAATGAGCAGATTCATTTTGTAGCAGTTCCCTTTTTTATTTCTGGAATCTAATTTACCAAGAGGATATAAAAAATAGTAGAGAATATGATAAAATGGATACATTACAATACAGAAAATAATAGGAGAGAAAGGAGAAGAAGAATGCAAAAGACGGATAGAGTGGAGAGTATCAAAGGGATTGGAAGCAAAAAAGCGGCATTGTTGAAACAGTTGGGAATCGAAACAATAGAAGATTTTTTGATGTATTTTCCTTTTCGTTATGAAGATAGAGCAAGTCATGTTCCACTAGATGAGATTAGAAGAGAAGATAAAGTATTTTCTTCAGGAAGAATTGTATCGTTTCAGACTTCTCGTTCGAAACCGAAGATGATGATTACCAAAATAACAGTCTGTTCCGAATTGGGAAAAGAAGGAGTGATCACCATCTTTAACAATCCCTATCTTCAAAAGCAGTACTCAGTAGGAGATTGTATCCAGTTTTACGGAATGTGCCAGATAAAAGGACGAAAAGTATTATTTTCTTCTCCTGAGATTGAACCATTTGGAAAGAATGTATCAATGAACTTTATTTATCCTATCTATCCACTCATCAAAGGATTGAGCAACCATGATATGGTAAATGCCATGCGTACTATTCTTCAATCATTAGGAGAATTGGAAGAAGTTTTTCCGGAATCACTGTTACAAAAAAGAAGCTTGGCACCCTTTGATTTTGCAATTCGAAACATTCATTTTCCTCATTCTGTTTCTGCATTAAAAAGTGCAAGATATCGTTTGATTTATCAAGAGTTTTTTATGTTACAAATGCATCTTTTGAATTTGAGAAACAAGGATGAAAAAGCTCGTTCTTTTGTATTGAAAGAAGTTGAACAAGCAAAGTCTTTCTTCGATAGGATTCCGTTTGAATTGACCAATGCACAAAAGAGAGTTTTGCAAGAGATGACGGAGGATTTGAAACAAGAAAAGCCGATGCAGAGATTGGTACAGGGAGATGTAGGAAGTGGAAAGACGGTATTGGCATGGTATGCAACCTATCTTACTTTTTTGAACGGCTATCAGACGGTATTGATGGCGCCGACAGAGGTGCTGGCAAAACAACACTATGAAGGAGCACTAAAAATATTTGAAGGAAGCGGAGTGAGGATTGCCTTTTTGTCGGGAAGTATTTCGAAGAAAAAGAAAGAAGAGATTTATCAAGGAATTTCCAATGGAGAATATGATTTGGTGGTTGGAACACATGCAGTGATTCAAGAAGGGGTGCATTTTTCCAAGTTAGCGCTTGCAATTACAGATGAACAACATCGATTTGGAGTAAAACAGCGTGGTAAATTGTCCAAACAGTATGAGATTGCACCCCATATTTTGGTTATGACGGCAACGCCGATTCCAAGGACTTTGACTTTAGTTTTACAGGGAGATTTGGATATTTCTATCATAGATGAATTGCCAAAGGGAAGAAAACAGATTGAAACTCATGCGATTGAGCAAAAAAAATCTCCTACAGTATATGGACAATGTATCTCAGAGTTGGAAAGAGGTCGTCAGCTTTACATCGTTTGTCCTTTGGTGAAAGAGAGTGAAGTATTAGATTTGAAATCTGCGGAAGAGTTATATGAAAGTTTGAAGACAGGAGTATTTTTGTCTTTTAATGTAGGTTTGTTGCACGGAAAGATGAAGTCGAGTGAAAAAACGGAAATCATGAGGCAATACCAAGAGCATGAGATAGATGTGTTGGTTTCTACCACAGTGATTGAAGTGGGAATCAATGTGCCTAATGCGACTGTAATGATTATTGAAGACGCACAACGGTTTGGATTATCGCAACTTCATCAGTTGAGAGGACGTGTGGGAAGAGGAAGCGACCAATCCTATTGTTATCTTATTTATCGTGGATATGATGAAGTTGTATTGAAAAGAATGCAGGTGATGACAAGTACGAATGACGGATTTCTGATTGCAGAGAAAGATTTGGAGATTCGTGGTCCCGGAGAAGTGCTTGGAGTGAAACAACATGGGATTCCTGAATTGAAATTGGCAGATTTTACGAAGCACCAAAAAGTGATGTTTGCATCCAAGGAGGATATTCAAGAATTGAAAGATAAACGGTTGGTTTGTTCAGAGCAAGAAAGAAAAACATTGGAAGAGGGTGTGGAAGCGACTTTTCAAAAGAAAATAGAACATCTTGTAATGAACTAGTTTAACGAGTGCTTTTTGAATAAATATCGTTGTCATCAGTTGAAATATCATGAAAAATAAGATAGAATACAACGGGATAACAAGAAAAGAAGGAGATTTTATGAGAATTATTGCCGGAAAATGGAAGGGAAAGAAATTAAATACGCCATTGGATTCTCGTATTCGGCCAACATTAGATCGTGTGAGAGAGGCCATTTTCAGTATGATTGCGTTTGATGTTCCTTCGTCTAATGTGTTGGATTTATTTGGAGGAACAGGAGTGATGTCGTTAGAAGCATTATCTCGTAGTGCAAATTCGGCAACGATAGTAGATAATCACAAAGATTCCATCGATTTAATCAAAAAAAATGTTGCTCTGTGTGGTGCAAATGAACAAACGACAATCTTTTGTGGAGATTACAGGGATTTTTTGGCAAAAACTAACAAAATGGGAAATAAGTTTGATATAATATTTGTGGATCCGCCTTATCAAGGTGAGATGGTAAAAGAAGTTTTGAAAGAGATTGACAAGAATGATGTGTGCGACAGACATGGAATTGTGATTTTGGAAACAGCCCGAGATTTTACTCCGACGGAGCAAACGCAGCATTTCATAAAAATAAAGGAAAAAAATTATTCAAAGACTAAAATATCTGTGTATCAGATACAGAAAGAAGAAGTTTAGAAAAGGAATAGAATTATGAATCGAGCAGTATATCCGGGAAGTTTTGATCCGATTACCAATGGACACATAGATGTGATAGAGCGTGTAGCAGGTATGGTAGAACATGTTACGGTAGCTATCTTAATCAATGCGAAGAAACAAGGGTTATTTTCATTAGAAGAAAGAAAAGAATTGATTTTGGATGCAGTAAAGCATTTGGATAATGTTGAAGTAATATATTTTTCGGGATTGTTGGCAGATTATTGCAGAGATAACCATATTGATGTAATTGTACGCGGCTTGCGTGCCGTTTCAGACTATGAGTATGAAATTCAGATGGCACAGATGAATCGCAAGCTCTATCCGGAAGCGGAAACAATTTTTTTGATGACTAATCCAATTTATGCTTATTTGAGCTCCAGTTTGGTAAAGGAAGTTGCAGGATTTGGTGGTTGCGTGAGTGATTTGATTCCTAAGCTTGCTTATCAAAAGTTAATTGAAAAGTTACATGATGAAAGGGAGGATGTTTGATGGAAGTATTAGAAATTTTGCAACATCTTGAAGATATGATAGAACAAAGTTCCAAAACACTGTTTAGTAATAAAGTCTCAATAGACAAGGAGATTGCTCTTGCTTGTATTAGAGATATTCGTCGTGGTCTTCCGGAGGATTTTAAGCAAGCGGAGTGGATTAGCAACGAAAGACAACGTATTATCGATGAAGCGATGGAAGAAGCAAAGCGAATTGTAAATGATGCAGAACGTAAGGCAGAAGAAATGGTACAAGAACATATCATTACTCAAAAAGCGGGAGAAAAAGCAAAAGAAACATTGCAACAAGCTGTTTCTGATGGTCATGACGTTCGAAACGGTGCGATTTCTTATGCACAAGAGATATTAGAAAAACTCGGTTTGGATATTGAACGTGTCAATGCAAGAATTAGTGCAAACTATGAAGAGTTGGAGAAATTGAAATATAGAGAAGAAAATAGTTCTGTGGACAAAGAATAAAAAAAGACAGGAGAATGAGAGAATCAATCTCCTGTCTTTTTTCATGGATTGAAAAATGAAAAGTTATCAGTCTTCTGATGTTGTACTTTGCTTTTTCATCGTCGAATAAATGCTGATTTGAAACAACATTTTTAATATCCATATAAAGAATGCAAACACCCCGATAGGAAGCAAGCAATTGATAACAATCAAAATGGCTAAAGTTTCAATAAAACGGTTCAAAGAATCTTTTGCAATCAACGAAAGGTCTTTTGCTTTTTCTTTTATTTTTGAGAGGGCTCCCGATACAAATCCTTCTTCTTCATTTGGTATGTTTGACTTAATGTCTTGAGAATTTTTTTCTACAGTTAACATGGTATCATTGATACTGTCTTGGTAGGTGGTTTCAATCATATCGGAAATCTTCAGGCTGACAGGAACTACTGAAAACAAAGCGATTCCTAAGATAAGTAGCTTGATTGCCATGTCTTTTAATACATCTTTTTGACACATGATGCTTACAGTGTAGATAAAAAGAGAGATGGGAATCAGCCATCGAAATACCACATAGCCTGACAGTGTCATCAAATACTTCTCCAATATGATTGCTATCAAAACAATCAAAAATTTGTCGCTCAAATCTGCCAATTTGTTTGCGATGGGAGTACCTATATCGCTTGGAATCAATGAAATTCCGGCAGCGGTAGCCGTTGAAAGTGCAGTTAATTTCAGAACGGTTTCTTTCTTTTTATCAAGTTGTTCAATACTTCCTTTATAATTGCTGATATTGGATGTATAACTTGTAACAACGGTAGCGGAAAAAATTGCTAAAATAACCAAAAAAATACAGATAGCGATTTTATTTTTCTTTTTTTCTTTTAAAAATGTCATATTTGTTTTCTCCTTATAAAAATTATATTGTAGCTAAAAATGATATGGTTTCCTTGTTGAATCCAATGATTGATCGGTGCTTCTGTTACCGTTTTGATTTGCAAAAGATTGAGAATTGTTGATTGTTGTTTTCAAATTCATCTCCAATGTCAACAAAAAAACTTCATCATATGATAAATCAAAATTTTCAACACATCCGATTCTATTCCTTTTTAGTTTTAAGTTTATGTCTTTAAGATGGATTATATACCCTAATTCGATTGAAATTTTATATGTAGCAATATTAAAAATACTTCATTCATTTCAGTATTACAGGTATATAACATAACAAATTCAAAATAAAATAGGATGGAATACATGATGTATAAGACAGATGTTTCGGTTGTGTTGTCGAAACTATTGTCTGTTTCAAAAAATTACTTATTCCTTTGCTCTTTTGCTTACAAAAACAGGCGAAAGCACATACCCGTTGGAATAGGAAGAACGATAGCGACTGTAGTATATCGTATCTGCAATTCCGTCAGCATTCCACAAAATTTCTTGTTTTCGGTTGCTCGGTCTGAAATTGGCAGCCTTGTTAATCAGAGGAAATTCTTTATTTGATTTTCGAATCAAAGTACGACCGACTTCATCAAATGCAAGAATTCGTGCATATCCCATCTCGTTGGAGGTATTTAATTCTTGCATGGTATCTTTGGTAATGTTGAGTAAAATATTGAGCAAAATATGTCGAATTCGAGTCAAAGTATATCGTTTGGTTTTAATGGAAGACAAAATTTCCTCTAATTCATTGGAAGCTAAAAAGCTTTCATAAATTCGGTTTTCCAATCCCTCTGATACTTCAAAATACTTTGCAATCTGCTTTCCTTCTCTCAACACAATGGTTTTGATATCATTCAAAAACAATTCCAAACTCATCCAACGATGGTTGGTATGTGTGTAGAGAAGTGCATCTAAAGTGGATATAGGAATGGAAGAAAGCAATTCTTCCGAGTAAAGAGGAGAGTTTCCGCAAAGTTTTGTTGACATATGTGTCAAATAGTTGCGAATAGATGTTGCACTGGAAAACTCCGCTTTCATATCATAGTCTTCGTGATTTGCTCCTTTTCGTTGAATCAAAATAGGCTTAATGGTACTTTTTGTACGTGATAGGTGTTTGAGATATTCTACTCCAAGCACATCGTTCGGAGTAGAGATAGAGGAGCAACCTGTCAAGCGTTCCAAAGCGATACTTCTAGCTTTTGGAAATGGATAACCTTGGTTGAGGTAGTTTTTGAGCAAATAGCGATATTCTTCCGGTTCCTCATGGAACAGATTTGCTACAGAAGAAAGATGCTCCATATTTCCACCTTCACTTCCAAACGAAAGATAGTCTACAATTCCAAGATGGTTCAATATTTCGATAGCTCCTTTTGCAAAAAAATCAGCACTTTGAGATGCGTACAATACAGGAAGTTCCAATACAAGAGAAGCGCCGTTTTGGACAGCTAATTTGGCACGTAGATGTTTATCCATGATTGCCAAATCGCCTCTTTGAACAAAATTTCCGCTCATGATGACAATGACTTTTTGCGTCTTGGAAAGAGCGCAAGACTGTTTAATATGATAGAGATGACCGTTGTGAAACGGATTGTATTCAGCAATAATTCCCAAAACACTCATAAGAGAATTCTCCTTTTCTATGTCTAATATGAATCGCCAAAAAATGGATACAAAACGAGTCAAAACATTGTCAAAAACAGTTTTGTCGGTTTCTGTTTATGTATCGCTTTTATTATTGTGGTTTGTTACAGGTGTTTCATTGTTATTGTCTATTAGTTTATTGATGACATAAGACGAAAGCAACAAACCGGCAGTTCCTGTTACAAATGCAAGACTGCCGTTGATCTGTTTTCCGGATTCCGAGAGAAGTTTTTGTTTCGGTACACAAACATCTTCTGTGGAGAATACAACCGGAAGATGTTTGATATTATACTGTTTCAACTCTCTACGCATAATTTTGGCAAGTGGACACATATATGTTTTTGATAAATCCGAAATCTGTAGTTTGGAAGGGTCTTTGTGATTGGCAGTTCCCATAGAAGAGATAATAGGTATTTTTCTTTGG
This sequence comes from Filifactor sp., assembly GCF_057248345.1. Classification (NCBI taxonomy): domain Bacteria; kingdom Bacillati; phylum Bacillota; class Clostridia; order Peptostreptococcales; family Filifactoraceae; genus Filifactor; species Filifactor sp. The sequence goes on from NZ_DBHIIC010000012.1 coordinate 30,208, forward strand.
ACAGATTGCACAATCAAGTTCACTTTGGAAGGAATCATATCAATACAATCCAGTAAAAAATCATAGTTTCGTTCAAAAAACAAGTCCGATTCTTCGGGAGTATATTTTTGACCTATTGTGTGTACTTTGAGGTTAGGATTGATATCAAGCAATCTTTTTCTGACAACTTCTACTTTTAGTTGTCCTAAAGTGGAGTGAAGTGCAGGAAGTTGTCTATTCAGGTTGCTTTTTTCTACGGTATCGAAATCAACAAGAGTAATTGTACCGATACCGGTTCGTGCCAATGCTTCTACGGCATAACTTCCGACACCTCCCAACCCAAATACGGCAATATGTTGTTGCTGTAATGTATGAAATGCTGAATCTCCATAAATCAATCTTGTTCTTGAAAATTGTTCCATTATAATATCCTTTTCTGTTTTGTTTATGACCAATGGTGTCATCCAATCATGTCGAAATTATTGTTTGAGAGACACCGTTTCAATTTTATTTTCTAATACAAAAATGTTTAGTGTTTATTTAGATTACTCTTCTTGTAGGAACTACTCTTCTACTGAATAATCTTCCGTCTAAGGTATATTAACTTAATCATAAAGTTTTCGTGATAAAATCATCTTTATTATACTAAACAAAGACAAGAAAGAAAAGACAGAAGAGGGTTGTTATCAAAATAGTGATAGTAAGATAAGGAATCATCTTACCTATTTGTATTTCAGGAACTGTATTAAGAATCATCTTAACCTTATAAAAATTATTTGCTAAAATCGAAAAAAAGGTATAATATACTATTGTAAAACAAAAATAATGAACATGTTTACAATAAGAACAATTCTATATCATAAAAGTATTGGGATCATGGAAACAGTAAAAATATAGAGGAAGAAAGATAGGGGAAAATAATGATAGATATGACATTACAGGGGATGAAAGAAGAAATTTTGTCAGGAAAGAAAATTTCAAAAGAGGAAGCAATGTTCTTGTATGAAGCACCGTTGGAAGAACTTTGTTCTATGGCAAATGAAATTAGAGAACATTTTTGTGGAAACGGATTTGATATGTGTACCATAGTAAATGGCAAGAGTGGGAAATGTTCTGAAGATTGCAAATACTGTGCGCAGTCTTCCTGGTACAAGACACAGGTGGAAGAGTATCCTTTGATGGAGGAAAAAGAATTGATTGATTTGGCGAAATACAATCATGACAGAGGTGTTGTTCGTTACTCCGTAGTAACCTCCGGAAGAAGATTATCAAAAAAAGATGTGGATGCCGTATGTAAGAGTATTACGAATCTGAAAAAAGAAGTAGATATCCAGGTGTGTGCATCTTTCGGTTTGCTGGAAAAAGAGGACTTTGAAAAATTGAAGGCAGTTGGAGTATCAAGAGTACACAACAATTTGGAAACTTCAAGACAGAACTTTGTCAATATCTGCACAACGCATACTTATGAAGACAAGATTCGTGCGATTCGTCAGGCACAGGAGGCAGGACTTAAGGTATGTAGCGGTGGAATTATGGGACTTGGAGAAACAATGGAAGACAGGGTAAACATGGTAATTGATATTAGGGAGTTGGGAATCAAGTCGATTCCGGTCAATTTCTTAAATCCGATTCCAGGAACCCCATACGAAAATGTGCCGATGCTTTCTCAGGAAGAAATGCGAAGAATTGTCGCAGTATTTCGTTGTTTAGTTCCTGATGCTGCAATTCGTTTGGCGGGAGGAAGAGGTTTACTTGACGATAAGGGTAAATCGTGTTTTCAATCCGGCGCAAATGCGGCAATCTCCGGAGATATGCTTACAACCTCCGGAATGACCATTGAAAAAGATATGGCGCTGATTAAAGAACTCGGATTTGAAGTTAGGGCGATGGAACAGTAGAATGATAATTAATTGCTTTGAGTAGGGATATTCCTTCGGTGATTTCCTCGTTGGATAGGGTTGCAAACCCTAAGAGGATAGAAGGGTATTCCTGTTTTTTTCCGTAACTTTCCAAACCGTAGACTGCGATTTTTTGTTTCCGTGCTTCAGAGATGATCTCTTTTTCTGTGAAACATTTCGGATATTGAAGGACAACATGAAGTCCCGCATCTGCACCGGTGATTCTAATATCGGGACAGTCCTTGAGCAAGTCCACTATCAGCTGTCTCTTTTTGGAGTAAATTTTTCTCATGCGATTCAAATGTTTTTCGAACTCTCCGGATTCCAAAAATTTGGTAAGAATTTTCTGGATAATGATAGAAACAGGACATACGAAACAGTGGAACATTTGGTGATATTTTTCCAAAAGAGATTCAGGCAATACCATGTAGCTGACACGCATGCTTGGAGAAATCGATTTTGAAAAAGAACCCATGTAAATGACCTTGTCCGGATAATCAATGGATTTGAGTGCCGGAACAGGACGGTTGGAGTATTTGAATTCACTGTCGTAATCATCTTCAATCACAAAATCTATTTGGGAACAATTCAGGATTTCCGAGCGACGTTTCATATTCATAATGATACCGGTTGGAAACTGGTGAGCCGGTGTCAGAGCGCAGATATTTGCAGAACTTTTTTGAAGAGCGTCAATGGACATGCCGAACTCATCTAACGGGATAAATTCATGTTGGATACCATTGGCGTCCATAATGTTGCGTAGCATGTGATACCCCGGTTCTTCAATGGCATAGGTACCCTCAACAAGTTTGAAAATGATTTGAAAGAGATACTCAGACCCGCTGGAGATAATAATACGGGAAGGTGAAGTTTGGAATCCTCTAGAACGATTGAGATAGTCTGCGATTTGCATTCGTAGAGGGAAATATCCCTGATAATCCACCTGTTCCAAAAGGTCGTTATCATCCAAAATTAGATTCGAAAACTTGCGAAATATTTTGTGTGGAAATCCTTCATCAGACACTCCGGTATAGGAAAAATCATATCGGATATCCGATGTTTCTTTTTCAAAAGTATGATGTTTGTTTTCGAGTACATAAAGTTCTCCAACATCTGAAACAAAGTATCCTTTTCTTTCTTTTGCGTAGATAAATCCTTCTTCCAACAGTTTTGCGTAGGCATTTTCCACACTGGTAAGCGATATCTGATATTCATGGGAAAGTTCTCTCTTGCTTGGAAGCTTACTGTGAGCGACGTAGTTTCCTTTGATAATCTCTTTTTTGTAATATTCATAGATTTGTAAATAAATTATTCCTTCTTTTAAAAATAACATACTGTCCTCCAAATTTTAAGCTGGTATCTAAAAAATATATCAAATTGACACTATAAAAGCACTCAGACACTCATTATACTATAGTTATCACTGATTTAGGAGGGCAAAGATATGAATTTTGAAAAATTATTTGGTGGAGTAATCATGGATGTAACAACTCCGGAACAAGCAAAGATTGCAGAAGAAGCCGGTGCTGTAGCGGTTATGGCGTTGGAGAGAATCCCGGCAGATATTCGTGCAGCCGGAGGAGTATCCAGAATGAGCGATCCGAAAATGATTAAAGAAATTATGAATACAGTAAGCATACCGGTTATGGCGAAAGTAAGAATCGGACATTTTGTAGAGGCGCAAATTTTGGAAGCAATCGGAATTGATTGTATTGATGAATCAGAAGTATTGTCTCCTGCAGACAATGTATATCATGTTGATAAAAACAAATTCAAAGCACCGTTTGTATGTGGAGCAAGAGATTTGGGAGAAGCACTTAGAAGAATTGCAGAAGGTGCAAAAATGATTCGTACCAAGGGAGAAGCAGGAACAGGTGATGTTGTTCAAGCAGTAAAACATATGAGAACAATTCAAAACGAAATCAGATATGTTGTTTCACTTCGTGAAGATGAACTATATCATATTGCAAAAGAATACCAAGTACCTTATGAATTGATTCAATATGTTCACAAAAATGGAAAACTTCCGGTTCCTAACTTTTCAGCAGGTGGAGTTGCAACACCGGCAGACGCTGCTTTGATGGTACAATTGGGAGCTGACGGAGTTTTTGTAGGAAGCGGAATCTTCAAATCAGGAAATCCGGCACAAAGAGCAAAAGCGATTGTGGAAGCAGTAAAACATTACAATAATCCGGAAATTATTGCAAAAGTGAGCGAAAACTTAGGAGAAGCAATGGTTGGATTGAATGAAGATGAAATAGAAGTTATTATGAGCAATCGTTAATTTGAAATCCTCTTAATTTCCATAGACAGACTGGGGTTCCTTTGTTAGTTTCTAAGGAACTACAGTCTGTTCATTTTAAAGAATGTAAAATTGCAGTGTATCATTTCATATTCAGGCCAAGGTGAAAAAATTAAATGATAAAATTAGAATATATCATTCGTAAATTATAAAATGCAACCGGACTGTATCGGTGTGTCTGATGATAAAAAATAGAAAGGTATGATTATCATATTACGAAAAAAATGATTGCGTAGGGATTGTTATTTAGTGATGATTATGTTACGTCAAAAACTATCTTCATAGTCATATATGATAGGTGAAAAATAACATATGGTCAGTAAAACGATAAAAAGTCAGTAGTACGAAAAGGTTATCATAAAGAAAATTCTTTAAGATATATTAACATAAATATGTTCGGTACTGATAACATAACAGAGATCAGTATTGAAATGAAGGTTCAATAAAAAATCTTTAAGATTCTTTTGGATATAATTGACAAAAAAAAATCCTTTTTATATAATAGAAAAACAGAATAAAATGAGTTGCGATAGAGTCTATTGTCAGACCTGTCTTCTCAAAGTCATTGAGAGAGAGTTGTTGACAATAGTTTTAATGTGTGATAAATTTTATTCGTATATTATTTTTTACACCAATCTATGTACTAAATAGATCCTTCTAATCGAATAAGAAATAGGAGGTGCACTTAATGAGAGTGAAAGTAACATTGGCATGTCAAGAGTGTAAACAAAGAAATTACAATACTATGAAGAACAAGAAAAATGATCCTGAGCGTATGGAACTTCAAAAATATTGTAAATTCTGTAAGAAACACACAACACATAAAGAAACGAAATAGTAAAGGGTGTGATGTAGTGCCAAAAAACACAGAAAAAACAACAACAACTTCACCAACAGAGTATCTTGGAGAAGTAAAATCGGAACTGAAGAAAGTTCATTGGCCTTCCAAACAGGAGCTATCAGAACATACACTTACCGTTATTGTTATGGTGTTGATAACAGCGATTTTCATCTACTGTATCGATGCAGGAGTAGGAGCTGTTATTGAAAAACTGATAGGAAGATAATAAACTAAAAGGAGGGTAGCGCCCAAGGAGAAAAACTCTTTTGGCGATTATCTATGGCAGAAAACGAACAAGCCAAATGGTATGTTGTGCATACCTATTCTGGACATGAAAACAAAGTAAAAGCCACAATTGAAAAGGCAGTTCAAAATAGAAATATGGAGGAGATCATTCCACGTGTTTCTGTGCCTGTAGAAGAAATTGTAGAAGAAAAGAACGGAAAAAAACATACGAGATACCGTAAGATTTTTCCGGGGTATTGTCTGGTTAAAATGATTGTAACAGATGAATCTTGGTATGTTGTAAGAAATACCAAGGGAGTTACAGGGTTTGTCGGACCGAATTCTAAACCGATTCCGTTGACAGCGCAAGAAGTAATCAATATGGGATTGGAAAAAGAAGTACCTGTTATCTACAAAATTGATTTTGCAGAAGGCGATCGAGTTCTTATCAAAGGTGGTGCCTTTAGCGGTTTGCAAGGTACAGTTGTAGGATTGCAAGCTGAAAAAGGAATGGCGAAAATCAAAGTTTATATGTTTGGAGACAGAGAGACTTTGGTCGATATTGAAGTTTCTCAATTAGAGAAAGATAAAGAAGAGTAAAAAACACTTTAGGATATAGGAGGTGTCAAAGATATGGCAAAAAAAGTAATTGGACAAATTAAATTGCAAATAGAAGCTGGAAAAGCAACACCTGCACCACCGGTAGGACCTGCGCTTGGTCAACATGGGGTAAATATTATGGGATTCTGTAAAGAATTCAATGCAAAAACAGCAGATAAAG
>NZ_DBHIIC010000013.1:0-34885 GCF_057248345.1 Filifactor sp.
ATAGGGCTATGCCCAAAAATGAAAAACCACCGGCTATGCCGGTGGATATTTATTTGATTTCTTTACTTTACGAGTAAGACAATAGACCATCAATGAAGACTTTTTATTTTCTGTATTTTTCTTTTGATAGAAATTAAATTTATGATTTTTATATTCATTTTATGCTATAATAACAAGTAGAAAGAATATCAATTGGTAACGGAATGATTGGACAAGAGTTTGATTTTATTTGACAATGTAAGATTTTTTCGCATAAAAAAACTCGCTAAGCGAGTTTCATCCATATCAATATGGGCCCCTTTGGGCGATTAGAAAAATTCTTTATTTGAACCATGTAGTGTAATCTCTTATGGTAGTCAACTTGAGATTAGACTCATTATACTACACTATTACAAACAAATCAAGTACTTATATGTTGAAGGAGGAGTATATTTTGACAAAAGAGTATTATTTAGGACTGGATGTAGGAACTAACTCTGTAGGTTGGGCAGTTACCGATTCACAATACAACCTATGTAAATTCAAGAAAAAAGACATGTGGGGAATTAGATTATTTGAATCTGCAAAAACAGCAGAAAAGAGGAGACTACAAAGAGGAAACAGAAGAAGACTTGAAAGAAAAAAACAACGAATTGATTTATTACAAGAAATTTTTTCTCCTGAAATCAGTAAAATTGATCCTACCTTCTTTATAAGATTGAATGAGAGTAGGTTACATTTGGAAGATAAGTCTAATGATTTCAAATATCCGTTGTTCATCGAAAAAGACTATTCTGATATAGAATATTCCAAAGAATTTCCTACCATTTTTCATTTACGAAAGCATTTAATAGAATCAGAGGAAAAACAGGACATCAGGCTGATATATCTGGCATTACATAATATAATTAAAACGAGAGGTCATTTTTTAATTGATGGAGATTTGCAAAGTGCAAAACAAATTAGACCTATCTTAGATAACTTTTTGTTGAGTTTACAAGAAGAACTAAATCTTTCTGTAAGTTTGTTTGAGAATCAGAAAGATGAATTTGAAGAAATCTTAAAAAATAGATCGATTGCAAAAAGTGAAAAAGTAAAAAAATTAAAGCATTTATTTGAAATAAGTGATGAGTTGGAAAAACAAGAAAAAAAAGCTCAAGGTGCAGTAATCGAAAATTTTTGTAAATTTATTGTTGGGAACAAGGGAGATGTTTGCAAATTTTTGAGAGTAAGTAAAGAAGAATTAGAGATAGACTCATTTTCTTTCTCAGAGGGTAAGTATGAAGGCGAGATTGTAAAGAATTTAGAAGAAAAAGACCCTGAAAAAATATATCTCTTTGAACAAATGAAGGCGATGTACGACTGGAATATCCTGGTAGATATTTTGGGGACAGATGAATATATTTCTTTTGCTAAAGTGAAACAGTATGAGAAACATAAAACAAACTTGAGATTATTAAGAGATATTATTCTAAAGTATTGTTCCAAAGACGAATATCATCGTATGTTTAATGATGAAAAAGAAGCAGGCTCTTACAGTGCGTATGTAGGAAAATTAAAAAAGAACAATAAAAAGTATTGGATTGAGAAAAAAAGAAATCCGGAAGAGTTTTATAAATATTTAGGAAAATTGTTAGAAAAAATTGAACCCTCAGAAGAAGATTTAGAAATCCTTACTATGATGATAGAAGAATGTAAAAATCGAACACTACTTCCTATACAAAGAAATAAGGATAATGGTGTCATTCCACATCAAGTTCATGAAGTGGAATTGAAAAAAATATTAGAACATGCGATAAAACACTATTCTTTTTTGACAGAAACAGATAAAGACGGATATTCTGTTGTACAAAAGATAGAGAGTATCTTTAGGTTTAAAATTCCATACTATGTAGGACCTTTGAGTACAAGACATCAAGAAAAAGGTTCTAATGTATGGATGGTAAGAAAACCGGGAAGAGAAGATAGAATCTATCCTTGGAATATGGAAGAAATCATAGATTTTGAAAAATCAAATGAAAACTTTATTACGAGAATGACAAATAAGTGTACTTATTTGATAGGCGAAGATGTTCTCCCGAAACATTCTCTCCTATACTCCGAATATATGGTTTTGAATGAATTGAATAATGTGAAAGTAAGAGGAAAAAAATTGCCTACTTCTATCAAACAGAAAGTGTTTGAAGATTTATTTCAAAACAAGGCAAAAGTAACCGGAAAAAATTTATTAGAGTATTTGCAAATTGAGGATAAAGAACTACAAATTGATGATTTAAGCGGATTTGACAAAGATTTCAAGACTTCTTTAAAATCATATTTGGATTTTAAAAAACAAATTTTTGGAGAAGAAATAGAAAAAGAATCCATTCAAAATATGATAGAGGATATTATTAAATGGATTACAATCTATGGAAATGATAAAGAAATGTTGAAGAGAGTCATTTGGGCTAATTATTCGAATCAATTGACCGAAGAACAGATGAAAAAAATAACAGGGTTTCAATATTCCGGTTGGGGAAACTTCTCGAAAATGTTTTTGAAAGGAATATCCGGAAGTGATGTTTCAACAGGCGAAACATTTGATATTATTACGGCAATGTGGGTAACAGATAATAATTTAATGCAGATTTTGAGTAAAAAATTTACGTTTATGGACAATGTTGAAGACTTTAATAGTGATAAAGTAGGAAAAATAGATAAGATTACTTATGATTCTACGGTAAAAGAAATGTTTCTGTCACCGGAGAATAAGAGAGCAGTTTGGCAAACAATTCAAGTTGCCGAAGAAATCAAAAAAGTAATGGGTTGTGAACCGAAAAAAATTTTTATTGAAATGGCTCGTGGTGGCGAGAAGGTGAAGAAGAGAACAAAATCCAGAAAAGCTCAATTGTTAGAACTTTATGCTGCTTGTGAAGAAGATTGTAGAGAACTTGTAAAAGAGATTGAAGATAGAGATGAAAGAGATTTTAACAGTATGAAATTATTTTTATACTATACTCAATTTGGAAAGTGTATGTATAGTGGTGATGATATTGATATCAATGAATTAATTAGAGGAAATTCAAAGTGGGATCGAGATCATATTTACCCTCAATCCAAGATAAAAGACGATAGTATTGATAACTTAGTGTTGGTTAATAAAACATATAATGCAAAAAAATCGAATGAATTATTGTCTGAAGATATTCAAAAGAAGATGCATAGTTTTTGGCTCTCTTTATTAAATAAAAAATTAATTACTAAGTCAAAGTATGATAGATTGACTCGTAAAGGTGATTTTACAGATGAGGAGTTAAGTGGTTTTATTGCAAGACAGTTGGTAGAAACAAGACAGTCTACCAAAGCGATTGCTGATATATTCAAACAGATTTATTCTTCAGAGGTAATTTATGTGAAATCCTCTTTGGTGTCGGATTTTCGAAAAAAGCCGTTAAATTATTTGAAGTCCAGGAGAGTAAATGATTATCATCATGCGAAGGATGCATACTTGAATATTGTAGTTGGAAATGTATACAACAAAAAATTCACCTCCAATCCGATTCAGTGGATGAAAAAGAATAGAGATACGAATTACAGTTTAAATAAAGTATTTCAGAATGATGTGATTGTAAAAGGAGAAGTTGTTTGGGAACAATGTACTTATCATGAGGATACAAAGAGTTATAATGGAGGAACATTAGACAGAATAAGAAAGATTGTAGAACGTGACAATATCTTGTATACAGAATATGCTTACTGTGAAAAAGGAGAGTTATTTAATGCAACAATACAAAACAAAAATGGAAATTCGACCGTTTCATTAAAGAAAGGTTTGGATGTAAAAAAATATGGAGGATATTTCAGTGCAAACACTTCCTATTTTTCATTGATTGAATTTGAGGATAAGAAAGGAGATAGGGCAAGACATATCATCGGGGTGCCTATCTATATTGCAAATATGTTAGAGCATTCTCCTTCTGCATTTTTGGAGTACTGTGAACAGAAGGGATATCAAAATGTCAGAATATTGGTTGAAAAAATTAAAAAGAATTCTCTTTTGATGATCAATGGATATCCAATGAGAATCAGAGGAGAGAACGAAGTAAACAACAAGTTTAAAAGAGCAATTCAACTGAAACTGGATAAAGAAAATTACGAATTGGTACGAAATATTGAAAAATATCTTGAAAAGAAGAGGGATTATCCTATTGATGAGGATAGGGATCATATTACCCATAAAAAAGTGAATCAGCTCTATGAAGTGCTTTTAACCAAAATGAAAAAATTTAATAAAAAGGGACTGGTTGATTCTTCTGATAAGGTAGAAAGTTCCAAACCATTATTTATAGAATCGAAAGACCTACTTTCTAAGATAGAAGTACTGAATGAAATGTTGACTTTATTAAGATGTGATATAAATACAGAGGCTGATTTAACTTTTATAGAATTATCAAAAACTGTAGGTAGCTTTTCAGTTAACAAAAATACAATTGGAAAGAGCAATATTATTTTGGTAAATCAATCGGTTACAGGATTATATGAATAATGCACCACAACTCTAAAACAACTGTTATTTCAATGTTTACATAGAATATAAATTTTATCAAGGACAATTTTAGGACAAGTTTTTTAATTTTATCACCGTATCATTTATTTTTTGGTACGATTTTTTTGTCTCTGAATTTATAGATTTTAAATATCTTTCTGTCATGCTAGTGCTGGTGTGACCTAATGTTTTTGAAATCGACATTACATCGATTCCTGAGTAGATAGATAGAGTAGTAAATAAAGCACGTAGTTTGTGTGATGATAGATGTGGCAAGCTATAATCTTTACAAATTTTTTGCAATCGACCATTTACAGTTCTTATTGCAAATGGTGCGTTACCATCTGTCGAAAAAAGATATTTTCCTTCTGATTCTGTGATAACTTCTTTCAGTCTATCGTGTAGAATCGATGGGATATAGACTACTCTATTACTTGATTGTGTTTTAGTTGTGCTATCTCCGTTAATTTCTTTAAAATCATCGGTTATTTTAGTTGCTGTATACTGCCTTTGTATTTTTAATTCGCTGAGATTTGTTAAGTCGAAGTCTGATACTTTTAGTCCTCTTGCCTCAGACACTCTAAGTCCGCATAAAAGTTGTACTAATAGTAGAGTACATACTCTTTTATTCCTGTTTTCAAAAAGTGCGTTGATGAGGGTAGCAATTTGATCTTTTGTCAAAAGTTCTTCATATTTAGGATTGTAATTCCTTTCAAGTTTGGCTGTAAATGGATTTTTTTCTATAATTTCCAACTCTACCGCATAATTTAATATTGTTTTTAAAGTTGTTAAATAGGAATAGCTATTACATTTAGATTTTGTTTCCGCTATAATTAAAGGTGTTATATCTGCTACCGCAATATCTAATAGAAAAGATAATCTTTTTCTTGTTGTGTTGTATCTTAACAAAGTATTAGCTTTTAAATTCTTGCTCTTTAAATACATATCCCACAGTTCGCCAAGCGTGATTGTACTTTCCCTCTTAATGTTTCCGCTTTTTACTGCTATCTTAAATTTTTCGTGTTCTAACTTTGCTTGTTTTTCTGTGCCGTAAAATGTGGTAGTGTATGAATGTTTGTTATGCTGGATTCTGAACCGATACACTCCTTTACTTCTTTTATCTATTGACATTGTTTTTTTCCCACCTTTCTTTGATTTTTATGTAAAAAAATGGTATAATATGACTATATTAGTGAAATATACGTTGATTCATGATTCCCTCCAAAAAAAGAGTAAGTCTATATGACTACTCTTTTTTTTGTTTTAAAGTGCATTCTTAATTCTTCAAACAAGGTTCATAGTGTAATTTTTCTGCTTCTTTTAGTCGGATTTTAGTGTATTCATTTGGATGTGCTCTATAGTACGGACTGCTTGAGGTATGGTATTTTGTGCCGTTTTTAGCAATATATACATAAGGATTATATATATGATTGTAAAAAAAATAACTAACTAATATGATAACAAATAACGGATATATAAGTTTTTTAATTGTTTTTCTGCTCATTATAATTATCTGCCTTTTTTGAAAGAATAAAAAATATTATACTCAATACTACAAAAAATGATGTGCTTATATTTCTTTGTGTTGTATATAAAGTTGTAAGGAAATCTGTTTCTCCTATAGATGATGAAAAAATCGCAATAGAAAGCAATACAAATGTACATATAGCTTGAACGATATTAAAAATAAAAAGCATATGAAATGTTACTTTTCTTGACTGATATAGCTGATTTAATAGCTTATATGTTATAGCACAGGAACAAAGACCGGCAATAACAATTTGAAAAAATAACGAAAACTCTACACTTAAAAATTGTGTAAACATCCCTGATATAGGAGAACACAAAAGCGCCATTCCTGAATTAAGAGGAATAAATAAAAATAGAGTGTAAACAAAAATCTCTTTTTTTGTAGGTTTGTTCCCTTCCTCTTCCAAACTTCGAAAAGCATCGTTTAACGCTCTCTCTAACTGTTGTAAATCTGTAGAGGATAATAGGTTTTTTTGATGTATTTCGTTTACTTTATAAATAAAATTACCATTCATTTTATCAACTCCTTAAAATTTTCTCCTTGATTCAATAACTTTTCCTAAAATAATAACGGGTAATTCTTCTGGTGTTCTTTTTTATTTATAATTTATACTGCTCATGATTACTTTTCCTACAATCCTTACATCGTCATCTACCTTATAGATTATGTCCGTAAAAGATGTGTCTGTGCTATCCGGTCTAAAAATCAAAAGTTCCGGAGTTTTGTAGAATCTTTTTAGTGAGTAGTTATAATCGTGATTAAATACTACTAAATCCCCATCTTTTAGGTTTTTGGCGTCTATATCGGTGTAGACACCTATGATGGATCCGTTTTGGATAACTCGGTTCATACTCTCTCCATTTACACGCATGATTATGATGTTCTTTCTTCGTGCATATTTGCCTAAAATCTCATCAGCTATTGGAATTTTAGGCAGATTCGACATTCCATCTATCGTTTCGGGAATACCCGCTGCTACTGCGTCAGGTATGTATGGGTATTCACTATAACTTAGTTTTTCTTCCCGTTTTGGGGACTTTGAAACCATCCAATCCAATTCTTCACTTATTGCTGTTTTATCCATTGTGTCTGATTTTTGGTATAGATTCCACAAATCCTCCACGTCAATCCGCACATAGCCTCCGTTGTAAAAAACTCCCCAATCCGGATCTTCTTCATTAACTGCTTTAATCGTTATACCAAACTCATCTAAAAAATCATTTAATTCATTGATGTCTGAGTCGTGGAATATCTCATCCTCCCAGCCCATTAGGTAGGCGGGAGTTGTTCCGAGAGCTTTTGAGAGATTGTAAATTTTATCTCTGCGAACATTCTTTATCTCTCCAGATTCATACCTTTGTATCGTTGGGGTAGATACTCCAACCATTTTCGCAAGCTCATCCATTGTTAAATTTCTACTCAACCTAAGGGTCTTTATTTTGTCCTTAAATTTCATCTATGATTACCTCCTTTCTACTTATATTATAGGTTATTTTTTGCGTTTTTGCAACAAATCTGATATAAAAAATAAAAAAATTGCGTTTTCGTATTGACATACTAAAAAAGTTGGCGTACTATGTACTTACGTAAACGCAAAAAAGAAAGGAGGGAAAAATATATGTTTTCTAAAAAAGAATTTGAGATTGCCTTGCTGAAGTATGAAAAATCAAAAGATGATATAGCGAAAATTCTTAATGTTAATCTTGCGACGCTTTATCGTAAAATGAATGGAAGTAGCGACTTTTACAGGGATGAAATCCAAGCAATTTCCGATTATTTGAATCTATCACTTGATGAAAAGGAATCAATTTTTTTTAATTAAAATATTACGTAAACGCAAGAAAAGGAGGAAAACGAAAAATGAATGAATTATTAAAAGTTACAACTAACGAACAACAAGAACCATGTATTTCCGGCAGAGAACTGCATGAGTTTTTGGAAGTAAAGGAAAGATATAACGATTGGTTCCCTAGAATGATTGAGTATGGATTTACTGAAAATGTTGATTTTTCAACTTTTACTCAAAAATCAGTAAAACCTCAAGGCGGCAGACCATCGACCGACCACATCATCAAATTAGACATGGCAAAAGAAATCGCTATGATCCAACGCAGTGAAAAAGGAAAACAAGCAAGACAATACTTTATCGAGGTTGAAAAAGAATACAACAGTCCTGAAAAAATTATGGCAAGAGCTTTACGGATTGCTGATGAAACAATCAATAACCTAAGAATTGAAAACAAAGTGCAACAGCAACAAATTGCTGAATTAAAACCGAAAGCAACCTATTACGATTTGGTTCTACAATGTGCAGATTTGTTATCTGTTACAGAGATTGCAAAGGATTACGGAATGGCTGCAAAAGGCTTTAACGAAAAATTGAGACAAAATGGAATCCAATACAAACAAGGCGGAGTTTGGTTCTTGTATGCAAAGTATCAAGATAAAGGATACACGCAGACAAAGACACAGAACTATAACCGAACAGATGGAACGCAAGGTTCAAAAACGCACACCTACTGGACACAAAAAGGAAGATTGTTCTTGTATGAGTTCCTAAAAGGGATTGAAATTCTTCCTATGATTGAGAGAGGTGCATAATGTGAAAACTACAAAAGCTAATTTCACTTTTAGCGAAAAACAACTCATTGAATTAAATCAGGCTGCGGATGAATTTAATGCAACTACCACAAATCTCCTTAAAGCAATGATTGAATATTACATGGATAAGCTTGATGAAGTTTACAGTAAACAAGCTGAGTCTGAATTGAAGAGAAAAAGATTTGAAAATCCTATGACAAGAGGAGTTCCTTTGGCAGAAAGTACTTATAAAATTATGGATGATTTTTGCAAACGAAAAGGTATTAAACATCCTTCTTTAATCAGGATGATAATCAAACAATTCTATGTTGATAAAGATTCAATTGACATTCATCCAAAACAACGAATTAAAAGAAGTCCTAGGAGGCTTAAAGGAAATTTTGATTTAAACAAGATTCAGGAAATCACAGATGTTTTGTTTGATTATTTTTGTCAAATGAAAGGATTTGCACCAAAACAATGTGAGAATCTCAAAGAAGATTTGGAAAGTTATTCAAAGAATGACCTTGAAAAAGTTGAAATGTTATTGAGGTCGATTAAGAACGGCTGGAAAGGCATATATCCGATTGATTAGAGGTGAATTATGGAAGAGGAAATTAGAAAAATTGTGATGGGATGTCTAAAAGAGTTTTTTGGGAATCAAGTGCCGACAAGCTACAAAAAGACACTTAACAAAAAAGAAACTGCAGAGTATATTGGCAAATCCACAAGTTGGATTGAGAAGAATAAGGACTTACTTCCGCCGAGGGTGTCCAACAATCCGATTACTTATCTGAAAGATGATTTAGATAAGTGGCTGGACATTCAGAAAGTACCAAAGGTGGGAAATGTCAGAAATATATCAATAAGGAGAGTGAAATAGATGTGGTGGATGTGGCTACTTGCATTGGTGTTTATGCAAGACTTGGATTGGTCTTGGTTTTATGTAAGCTTTGGATTTTGGGGCTTACTTTTTGCCTACCTTATCATTGGTTGGGGCGAGGTTGCTCTATATAGCTATTTTGTATACAGGTTCTTGAAAATGAAAGGGGTGTATTTTGATGATGGCAAGATGTAAGAAATGCAATCTTTGGTGGACTGTGAGTGTGTTAGCGTCAAAGCGCAAACTGAATTATTACATCTGTCCAAATTGTTATTTAAAAGAAAAGGACTCGACACAAAAGAAGTGCCAAAGTCCAATAAAAAAATAAACGATTAGTAATTATAGCATATAACAAGGAGGAAATCAAATGAAGTCTGTATATAAGTTAATTAGAGCAGTTGAATTATTACAAGAAGCACAAAGTAATTTGAACGAATTTGCAAACAAAACAGGTTTTAGAGTTGAGTTGAATATTGATGAAATAAAGTTGAAAAATGTCGGTTATTTGAATCTTGATGAATTGTCCGAATTTGCAAAGATTCAGGAAAAAGAAGGGGAATACACAAGTGAATTTATAGCTGATTTTGGGGAAACAATAGTGCACGGAATCACAGGATGGGAAAGGGAGAACTAGGATGAAGCTGTACGAATTGATTAACGATTATCAAGAGATAATCGAAAGCGAAGAATTTAACGAAGAAACAAAAGAACAAATCTTATCGGCAATCACAGAAGAATTACAAAGTAAAGAGGGAAATTTGCTCCATATTACCCGTAATTTCAAGGCGGAGATAGAAACTATCGACAATGAAATAAAACGCCTACAAGCTATGAAAAAATCAAAACAAAACGCATTTGACAGATATAAAGGTTATGTGTCGGATTGTTTGAAAAAATTAGGCATGGAAAAGGTAAAAAACACCTTTGGAACTATTTACTTCACTCACACAAAAAGTGTACAGATTGATGATTCTGTAGACTTGAGTAAGCTGGGAGAGGATTACGCAAAACCAACCTACACAGCAGATAAAACTGCTTTGAAAAAGGCTTTGGAAAATGGAGAGGTAATTGACGGAATCTCTCTCAAAGAATCGGAAAGTATTATATTTAAGTAGATTGCAGAAAGAGGGATAGTATGAACAATCTTGATATTTACGAAAAAGTGCGAGAAGTTCCTGAAAATGCACAGAAAAAAATCGCCGCCGGAAGAATAAAAGGCTTCACGGACATCAATCCGATGTGGCGAATTAAGGCTTTAACTGAACAATTCGGTCCGTGTGGAACCGGTTGGTATTACACGATTGAGGAAAAATGGCTTGATAAACAGGAAACAGGAGAAATCATCACAAACATTTTGATTAACTTGTATGTCAAAATCGGTGATGATTGGTCAAAACCGATACAAGGAATCGGGGGAAGTATGCAGGTTTCCAAAGAATCAAAAGGGATGTATATTTCAGACGAAAGCTACAAAATGGCACTTACTGACGCTATTAGTGTGGCGTGTAAAGCTTTGGGAGTCGGTGCAGATGTATACTGGCAAAGCGACAGAACAAAGTATAGCAAAACAATCAATAAAGCTCCTAATCCGAACGAAATAATTACAACCGAACAATTGAGAGATTTGTTGCAGTTGGCAAAGATGAAGAATGTTGATATCGAAAAAGCATATCAACAACCTATTAACACATTGACATTTGAACAATTTGATAAAGCTATGAAGAAGCTTTCTAAAATGTGATGAACAGACGAACAAAAGAGCTAACAATCAGTAAAAAAGTTAAAATGACAGTATGGGAGAGGGACAGGCACAGATGTATTTTGTGCGGATCCTCTTCCGCAATGCCGAACGCTCACTATATATCAAGAGCAAAAAGCGGATTAGGGATTGAACAAAATATTGTAACTCTATGTATGGATTGTCATAGGAGATTAGACCAAAGCACAGAGAGAAAAGAGTTATTGAATAAGGTTAAAAACTATTTAGATAGATTCTATCCAAACTTTACGGATGACATGAGGAGATACAAAAAATGATAAGTTATGCAAGGCTTGGAGAATTAAGAGGACAAGAACTCAAAATTATACTACCTGGACATGATATTGAAAAAATGAAACAGTTTGCTCCTGGAGAGGTTGTCAAACTTGAGATTAAACGCCAAAAAGATAAAAGGACATTGAAGCAGAACAGATACATTTGGCTGATCATCTCAATGATTGATGAGAAGATAAACGGCTATTGTTCGGATGAAATGAATATCTATTGTCAGATTATCGAACAGGCAAAGATAAAGACGGATTACATTCAAACTTTGGAAGTTGCAAAACCAAGATTGGAAGATATTTATAGAGTGGTTAAAGAGGTTGAGAAGAGAGGTAACTCAGTACTTTATCGGTGCTATTTAGGTACTTCTCAATTTACCAAAGAGGAGATGGCAAGATTTATTGAAGTTCTGATAGATAGAGCCTATCAGGAAGATATTGATGTTTTGCAATATGAAAAATTGTTAAGAGGTGATTAGGGATGGAGTTTAAAGGAATATGGCTTTTCACTGATAAAAAAGGAGTTAATCATGGCAAAGTATAGAGCAGTTCAAACTGAATTTTGGCAAGATGATTTCGTTTTAAGCTTAACACCTGAAGAAAAATATTTTTATTTGTATCTTTTGACAAATACAAAAGTGAACCAAATAGGATGTTATGTTTTACCAAAAAAAGTGATTGAATTTGAAACAGGTTATAACGTAGAGACTATAGACAAACTTATAAATAGATTTATAGATTACGGAAAAATAAAATACAATATTACAAATTGTGAAATTTTTATTACAAATTATTACAAATATAACTGGATAAAATCAAACACAGTTTTGAAGTGTATTGAAAAAGAGTTGGAAACATTGAAAACACAAGAATTTATCGAACAAATTAAAACAGAATTGATACCCTATGCATACCCTATGCATACCATATGCATACACCAGGGGGAAAAAGAAAAAGAAAAAGAAAAAGAAAAAGAAAAAGAAAAAATAAAAGAAAAAGAATTAAGACCGAAAAGGAATAAATCCTTTTCTACTGATGACTTATTTTTTTCTTACACAGACAATAAAGAATTACAGCAGACTCTATCTGAATTTGTTGACATGAGAAAGCAGATTAAAAAACCTATTACCACTAAAAGCACAGTAACAAGGCTATTAAACAAACTGGATAAATTAAGCGCTGGTGATGACAACAAAAAAATCAAGCTATTAAATGCCTCAATAGACCATTGCTGGCAAGACGTTTACGAAAGGGGGAGTTTAGACGATGACACAACTACAGGAAGTGCTGGAGAAAAGAGCAATGAACCAAAAGACGAAAAATATGGATATCTCTACTGCAACTTGTAAATTATGCAATGACATTGGATTCATCTTTTATGAGAAAGATGGTTATTCATATTCTGAGAAGTGTAAGTGTAGGATTGCTAAAGAATATCAAGAAATGCTCCAACGTTCGGGATTGAGTGTTTTTTTGAAATCAAGAGATTTTGATTCTTTCAAAGCAAAGACAGAGGAGCAAAGAACGGTTAAGCAGCAATGTAGAGATTGTGTAGTTCAAAATAAGAGTGCGGTTATCTCAGGACAAGTCGGTTCGGGAAAAACGCATTTGGCTATTGCAATGCTACTTGAACACTCAAAACAAGGGAAATACATCAAATATGTCAATTATTTGGAATTGGTGCGAAATTTATCACAGAATGCAATGGACAAAGAGTATTACTATCGCATTATAGGACAATATAAAAACATTCCCGTACTGCTAATTGATGACCTTTTCAAAGGGGCTGTAAGTGAGGCACAGAAAAGATACATCTATGAGATTGTTGATTATCGCTACAACATGCAGAAGATCACCATCACAACAACAGAAAAAAGCATTGATGAGTTGTTTGATGTTGATGAGGCAATCGCAAGTCGGTTAGTGCAGATGGCAGGTGGGTTTGTAATCTCTATGAAAGGAATTAAGAACCAAAGGTTATAAAACACTAAAAAACATATCTAATTTCAATTTTAGATTAAATGATGAATATTTAGATTATAAACAAATTAAAATCGAAATTTAGTACAAAATAATCGCAAATAGCTATAAAATATAAGAGATGATTAACACGAATTTGAAACTAATCTTATACGGAGCTCCAAGAACGAAAAAAAACAGTCAGAGAATATTCAAATGTGGCGGATTTTATAAAATCAAACCATCTAAAGCGTTTGAGGAGTACGAAAAAGACTGTCACAGACAGATTACAGGCAAGGATAAATTAAGGCTTACAGGCGCATATAATCTCAAGTGCGTTTATTATATGCAGACGAAAAGAAAAGTTGATCTTGTGAATCTTCTTGAAGGAACTTGCGACATTTTGGTTAATGCAAATGTGATTGAGGATGATAACTCAAAAATCATCGTTTCCCACGATGGGAGCAAGGTTTTGTATGACAAGGAGAATCCGAGAGTGGAAATTGAACTGTCAACTATTAGTTGATAATTGCCGAGAGGAGTTGAAACATGAAAAAGGTGTTATTGATTGTGTTGGTGCTTGTACTGTCTACATCAACAGTACAGGCACTACCTAAACACGATATGTATGATAAAGAATTTGCCAAAATGGAACAAAAATATGGGGTTTCGGCCACATTCGCAAAGGCTGTAGCTATACAAGAAAGCGGATGGTTTACAAGTAATGCTTACAGGACTAAAAATAATCCGTTTGGGATTACATCTAAAGGAAAGTTAAAGAGATTTGATAGCGTGAATGAATCTATCGACTATTTCGGCAATCTCTTATCGAATGAAAAGTACAAAGGTAAGTCAATTGAGGAGATTGGAAAGGAATATTGTCCAACTGATAAAGATTGGGCGAGGGATGTAAGATGGATAATGAGGAGGGTTAAAAGATGAACCGAGCAGAGAGAAGAAGAGCAAACAGAAAAGAGAAAGAGTCCGTGATTAACATTAAGTCAAAAGACATCAATCAAATAAAAGAGAGTGCTACCAACGAGGCAGTTAGCAGAGCGTTTTTCTTAATGATGAACGTTCCGTTGATTGTGTTGAGAGATACATTTGGATTTGGACAGAAAAGGTTGGAAAAGTTTTTGACAGAAGTCGAAAAGAATATGGTTTGTTTATCAGAAGAATATGTATCTTTTGATGACTTAAAAAAGGTGCTGGAAGAAGAAACAGGAGTGAAAGTAGAGGGATAAATATGGCTGAATGTGTAGAGGTGAAAATATATAAAGATGGAGATTGTAAAGAAATCCGCCTTGAGCAAGGGAAAGAATATGAACTAACAATAAAGGCAACGTACTACGATTCGGATGATTTGGTTCTATCTTTTGTGAACGAATTATCAGACATTATTGTAAGTGCAGATGACATTTTGAACATAGAGGAGGTAGAGTAAAAAATGAATGTTTTGACTGGAAAAATCGAGCAATGGGCAAGGGATAGAGGACTGGCACACGCTGACAGTACAAAACAGATTTGCAAGCTAACGGAAGAGGTAGGAGAGGTAGCAAGAGCAATCAACAAAAGTAATCTTACTGATTTGGAAGATGGGATAGGGGATTGCTTTGTAGTCCTTACCATACTTGCTATGCAGAACGGATTGAAAATTGAAGATTGCGTAAAATCCGCATGGCTTGAGATTAAGGACAGAAAAGGCAAGACAATTGATGGAATGTTTGTAAAGGAGAGTGACTTGAAATGATAAATATTGTGAATCATCCACCTCACTATAAGAGTGATAGTGGAATTGAAAGTATAGATGTTATAGAGGGTTTCGGGCTTAACTTTGGACTTGGAAACACTGTTAAATACATTTTAAGACACCAAAAGAAAGGCAAGCCGCTGGAAGATTTGAAAAAAGCAAAGTGGTATCTAGATAGGGAGATTGGAAAATTGGAGGAGAAAGAATGAGAGATATAAAATTTAGAGCATGGGATAAAGTTAGCAAAAAAATGCTTATGATTGGACTTGTGGATTTAGATGACATGACTGTTTATAGTGCAAAGAGTGGAGATTTTAGATGTTCTTATCAAAGAAAAACAAAGTGTTCCAAAAACGAAAATTTTGAAGATGTAAAAAGATTAGTATTTATGCAATACACAGGGATAAAAGATAAGAACGGAAAAGAAATTTATGAGGGAGATATATTTGCAACAGACAATAATCATAACTTTACCGTTATTTATGAGGACACACGTTTTATAGGTGTTGATGGCGATAGAAGCGGAAACGGTTATGTTTGTTGTGTTGATAGTTGCTACAAAAACGGAAGTAGTAGTATTGAAGTCATTGGAAATATTTATGAAAATCCTGAATTACTGAAAGAAGGCAATAAATGAAAAATGTATTATTAGTTTTATGCAAGGTCAATGTAAACATTATGAATGGTTGGCATCCGTATCCCGCAAGATTAATAGCAGAAGATCTCGGCATAACGATACATCAAGCAAGATACCAACTCAATAAATTGAGGGAACAAGGTCTTGTAAAGGTTGTAACAGAGGTAATTGGTGATGAAGATGGTTATTTGCCATATAGAGGTTGGAGTATTACTGAAAAAGCAAAACAAACCAAAGAATATCAAAAGGCATTTGAAAGAGAAAGAGAGATTTGTCAATCTATATTTGGGATTGATATAGGTGTAGAGAAAACATTATATTTATAGACAGGAGAATAAAAGGATGAATAGAAATGAAATTATTACAGGCATACAAAATGATATCAATAAATTTATCGAAAACTATACGATATATGAAGAGGAAAGAGAATTATTTGAACGTATTTTTGATGTATTTGAAGAGTTGAAAAAACCACAATCATTAGCGGAATTCTTAGGTTGGGAAGAAGATGTTGAATATGCAACTGATTTTATCTTTGATGGTTACAAATGTAAAGTAATAAACAACATATTGTATTTTACAAGAACTGGATTCGATTGGATAAGATATGGTGCGCTTGATTTTTCGGAAATTAAACAAGCGAAAAAGTTGAACCGAAGAAATCAATTGATAATAAATGAAAAACTAAAACAAATTATAGAAGAATTGCAAAAATAAAAAACATAGATATTGAAAAGGAGAAAAGAATATGAAAACAAAAGAATTTTGCGAAAAAGTAGAGAAATTAGGATTTAGAACAACGCATGTAAATGCATATATATACATTGAAAATAGGATGTGTGACACTTGTGCAATGGTAAATGAATATAATTGTTATGAGGTTAATACTGACATAGGGGATTTCTATGAACTCAAAGAGGAAACAAAGAAAGAATTATTCGAACTACTGGTTGAGTATTCTTCCACACCAATAGAAGAAAGAAAGGGGGAAGAGAAGTATTATTTGAAACACAGGTTTGTTCAAAACGTAACGGGTAGTTTTTATTTAAATTATAAAACAGAAGATAAGAAATATGTGTTAAGTGGCAGTTTAGAAACCGACGATTATAAAACGAGGTTCACCGAACAAGAAATTGAAGAAATTAAACAGAAGTTTAATACTAGTTTAGATGATTTTGAAGTCATTGAAGTAGAAGAATAGGATAAATTCTTAATAGAAAAGAGGTAAAGTATGAATGTAGTAATTATGATTGGAAGATTAACAAAAGATGTGGAAATGAGATATGTTCCATCTACAGGAAAAGCTGTAGCTAATTTCACAATTGCAGTGGACAGAACATACACAACAAAGGACGGAGAAAGACAGTCGGATTTTTTTAACGTGCAAGTTTGGGGAAAACAAGCTGAGAACTGTGCCAACTATCTTGCGAAAGGTAGGTTAGTTGGAATCAAAGGTGCCATTCAAAATAGAAGTTATGAAACTCAAAACGGAGAAAAACGATATATTACAGAAATTATTGCCGAAAATGTTCAATTCCTTGAATTCGGAGAAAAAAAGCACTCAGAAAGGAGTTTTGACGAAAATGGATATAAGACATTAGAAGATGAAGAAGTTCCGTTTTAGCACCAAAAAAGGAGTAATACAGAATGAAAAAAGAGGTTGCCTGCATAGACAAAGAACAATTATCGGAGTTACTGTTCGTCAATCGAAGAATTGATTCAAAAATGCGTCAAATTAAACGTTTGAACGAAGTGATGGAAGACATCGGTTTGATAACTAAATACGAACACGAGAGAGTACAACACAGCGGAGGAAACAGCGAGGATTTAAAAATAAAACTAATTGATTGCAAGGATAAGTTAAGAACAGAAGTTGTTGACTTGATTGTAACAAGAGAAAGAGCAAAGAATTTGTTCAAAAGGCTAAAAAAAAAGGAATGCATGATAATGGAAATGAGGTACATTGAAGGATTGCAGTTCAAGGAGATAGCGAAAAGAACGAATTACACGGAGGTGGCAATCTTCAAGATCCATCAATCTGCTGTAAAAAAGTTAAAGTCACATTAAATAAAGAGGGGAAATAACCCCTCTTTTTACTTATTCCTCTTCTTCGTCCTCTTCCTCTTCTTCGTCCCACTCTGCCCAATCTTCTGCCCATGCATAGTACCAATCCTCGTCCTCTTCGTCCCACTCTTCCTCTTCAAGGGTGTAGAGGTCTATGTCATATCTATTTCCGTGCATCCATTTGTAGTAATTTGTATATTTTTGCAGTTCTTTCAAACCTTCTTCGCGTGTTTCAAAAACTGATATTTCTTCGCCGTTCACTCCATCCCAAACATCAATGTTATGGAGTGCTTCTTCGATTTTTTCTGTTGTTTTTTCAAAACTTCTTACTTTTACCTCAATTTCTAAGTCTTTTTTGTAGAGTACAAATCTTGTCATTTTCTTTTCCTCCTAATTTCTTACATTTTTGTACTTAAATACACGTAATATCGATTAAATGAATGTGTTAAAAAGTTTCCTGTATCCAAGATCGTATTATAAATTGCAGGATAAGTACCCTTGAATTGTTCAAGGCGATTGTTCATCTCTTCGTCACTCTCCGATAAGCAATCTATCGCGGATTGGATCTCGTTTTTTGTGGAATTTACGCCAACATTACCATACAATAATTGTATTCTGTTCATGCCTTTTTCTTCTAATAAGGCGTTGAATTTCTTCAACAAATCTCGTTTTGTCATCTTAACCTCTCCTTTTCCTTAAGCTACTATTTGCGGTGCACTTGGGCAACAATCAAAATCTATAACCTCATACTCTAAATAACTATTTGTAATCTTCTTTCTTTCTACTTTTTCGCTCTGTGTCAAACTGCGCTCGGTGTACTTAAAAAAAATATTTTTTTCTGTTCTTTTCACAACTTCTATCTCTACATAAGGTCTTGCCGTGCCGGACTCTACGCTGTCGGTGTCCATATAAATTTTGCCTACTTCAAACTTTTTCATCTTTCATCTCTCCTTTTTCCCTCTGTGGGGGAACTTTTTGCAAGGCGTGTATCGCTTGCTTGTGAGTACAGTATATCGGCGCGAACCGATAATGTCAATACTTTTTTCAAAAAAAATTTCAAACAAACTTGAAACAGTTGGAATCTCAACGAAAAATATTCGAAAATTTTTTGAGGTTGAAAAAATCGGTACGATGTGCTATAGTCTTATAAAGAGGAGGGATAGCATGGGCACATCTGCAACAAGGGCTAACGCACGCTATAAAGAAAAGATGTACGAGCGTGTTTATTTGCAAGTAAAAAAAGGACAAAAGGACAGACTAAAAGAATTCGCCGAAAGTGTTGGAATGTCAGTCAATTCATTTGTTTTATCGGCAGTAGAAGAAAAGATAAACCGGTTGGATAAAAAGGATTGATTTATCATAAGAAAACGATTTTTTCAATGTGTATAGTAAATTATAGTTAATAGTATGGTATAATACAAGAGTACAAGAGTAATCTTTTTGATTGCTCTTTTTTTATGCAAAAAAAAGGGGGATAAGATGGCAAAAAGAAAGTCGGATCAGTGGATCACGGAAGAGGGACTAATCCAGCTGGAGGCGTGGGCAAGATTAGGGCTATCAGATGTGCAGATTGCTCATAATATGAACGTGGTGTCATCAACGTATTATGACTATTTGCAACGGTTTCCGACGATTTCGGAGGCAATAAAAAGGGGGAAGGCTGTAGCAGATTATGAGGTCGAGAATGCTCTATACAAGTCAGCAACAGGGTTTGAGTATGATGAGGTTACGTATGAGATTGACAGAGAAACTGGTAAACAGATTGAAATCAAGCGTGTTACAAAGACTATGCCACCATCCAACACGGCTCAAATATTCTGGCTATGCAACCGCAAACCATTGGAATGGAGACAAAAACAACAAGTTGAAGTGGCACAGGAAAAGCCTTTTGACGTCAATATCAAGGTGATAGAGTAGAGATAATGATAAAGTTTTAACAATATGATGAAATGATATGAAAAGATTGAAATCAGTGTGATAGAAAAAGATTTATATTTTTAGTTAGTCTCAATCTCTTACAGGAGTAAGACAAAAAGAATGGCAATAATTGATAATGATTTAACAATGACTGTACTTCTACAGTCTTTTTTATGTGAAAAAGGAGTGATGATAATAGATTTACAAATAACAAAAAAACAACAATCTTTTATCAAGTCATCAGCAGATGAGACACTTTTCGGCGGTGCAGCTGGCGGTGGCAAAAGTTATGGTCAGATAGTAGATTCTTTACTATTTGCTCTAAAATATCCAAAAAGTAAGCAGCTTATACTCCGCAGGACATTTCCGGAGCTAAAAAGATCTCTTATCTTGACATCACAGGAGCTTTTTCCTAAAGACATAGGACAATACAAAGAGACTACCAAGAAATGGCAGTTTATCAATGGTTCTACTATAGAATTTGGTTATTGTGAGAGTGAATCGGATGTTACACAGTATCAATCGGCAGAGTATGATTGCATAAGGTTTGACGAGTTAACACACTTTACAGAGTATCAATATATTTATATGTTATCAAGACTAAGAGGAGCGAATAACTTCCCAAAGCAAGTAAAGAGCAGTACAAACCCTGGCGGTGTAGGTCATGCGTGGGTAAAAAAGAGATTTATTGACACGATAGCACCTGAAGAGATCTACACAGACGAGACAGGACGTACAAGGTTATTTATCCCCTCAAAGGTACAAGATAACCGCTTTTTGATGGACAGTGACCCTGACTATCTAAAACGTCTTGAATCACTTCCTGAGGCAGAGAAAAAAGCCTTGTTATTAGGTGATTGGAACATCTTTGAGGGACAGTATTTTGATGAGTTTGAAAAGAATATTCACGTTGTGAAACCGTTTTCCTTGCCTGATTATTGGCGACGTTATAGAGTGCTGGACTATGGTCTTGATATGCTGGCGTGCTACTGGGTAGCAGTGGATGAGCAGAGCAGACCTTATGTATACAAAGAGTTGTATCAGTCTGACCTTATCATATCAGAGGCGGCGAAAAAGATACTTGAGATGACAGATGAGGATATCTTTTGTACATTTGCACCGCCTGACCTTTGGAATCGAAGGCAAGACACAGGGAAGAGTGCAAGAGACATCTTTGCGGAAAATGGTGTCCCTCTTGTAATTGCAAAGAATGACAGAGTCGCTGGTTGGTTGTCGGTGAAAGAATATCTAAAACCTTGTATTGATGAGGTTGGAACAGTTTCAAGCAGATTGAAGATATTTGATACTTGCGTTAATTTGATTAGGTGCTTGCCTGCACTTTTAAGAGATAAAAAAAATCCGTCCGATGTGGCAAAAGAACCGCACGAACTGACACACGCTCCTGACGCATTGAGATACTTCTGCATGAGTTACACTTTACCCGCAGAAAAGAAAAGGGAAGAGGACTACAGAACATACGAAGATGAGACACAAGATTTTATCACTTATGGTATGTAAGGAGGTGAAAAGATGGATAAAGTGTTATCAGGAATGATTGTTGTTAATTTTGCAGTATTTTGGTTCTTTTTAGGTGTTTTATTATCAAACAATGCAATTACATTACTTAACGGGAAAATACGAAAAGAAAACGTTTTTCTTGAATCAAGCGATAAAAAAAGTGTTGATGATGTGCTGACAAGGAAAGAAAGAAAAAAGCTGGAGCAGTTGGACGAATTGCTTAATTATCAGCTGAAAGGTGGTGGATCAGATGGAGATTAAAAAGACAGCAGAGAGTATATGGCAAGAGTACCAAAAAAATATTGAGTACAAACAATCTATCGACCTTTACGATAATGTCAAAAAAGCAAGTGACTTTTATCACGATAAGCACTGGGAAGGATTAAACGCTCCTGATTTAGATAAACCCGTATTTAATGTCTTAAAACCTGCCGTTAATTATTATGTGTCAATGCTTGTGTCTGATGACATAGGAGTATCTCTTGAACTGATGGACGATGTAGAGGGAGATGAAAGCCAATTTTATCAAAACATTTTGTCTAAAGTCCTTGAAAATGCTATGGAAATGAACAAGTATAAAGCACTATCAAGAGAGTTTTTAAAAGATTGTGCAATTGCCGGGGATTGTGCAATGTATTTTTATTTTGACAACAATGCTATCGGCAAAAATGGCAAAAATGGTGTGATTATGTGTGAGATTGTAGACAATGTGGATTTGCACTTTGCCGATGTTACCAAACACAGTATCAGTGACCAGTCATATGTCATAGTATCATCAAGGCGATTGTTGGAAGAGGTCAAGGAAGAAGCAAAGAACAACGGATTTGGCGATTTTGAGAACATAGAATCCGATGACGGAGAAAGTTTGACGGAAGCAGATAACATAGCCTCTACTGTAGCAAAGTATTGTACTGTACTCACGAAGTTTTATATCGAAACCAAAACAGAAGAGGTTATAGATGACCAAACTGGAGTATTACAGACAAAGACTAAAAGAACAGTAAAATGCATTAAAACAACGAAAAACTATGTTATTCAAGGCGAAATTGATTTGGGGATATCTATCTACCCTATCGCACGCATGGTGTGGGAAAAACAAAAAAAATCAATGCACGGCGTAAGTCCTGTGGTTGGGAAGATACCGAATCAGATATTTATAAACAAAATCTATGCTATGGCGATGCTTTACCAAAAACAAAATGCTTTCCCTAAAATATTCTATGACGAAACCAAAATTCCATATTTCAGCAACAAGATAGGACAAGCTATTGCAGTGCAAGGAGATCCTAACCAAGCTGTTTATTCGGGATGGAAAGCGCCTGATTTGTCAGCACAAGTAACACAGTTAGCAGATAAGACCACAGAAAAGACAAAGGACGCACTAGGTATCTATGACGCCGCTCTTGGTAATGTCAAACCCGACAACACCTCAGCAATCATAGCGGTGCAAAAGTCCGCTTCTCAACCGCTCGAGTTGCAAAAAATGGACTATTACCAATTTGTTGAAGATTGTGTAAGGATTTTGATAGAGTTTGTCGCTGAATATTATGGTGAAAGAAGAATCAAGATTGAAGAAGGGGACTATCAAGAGATTAGTTATTTTGATTTCTCGCAGTTTAAGGATTTGAATATGTCTTTGACTGTGGAAGTAGGAGCAGCGTCCTATTGGGATGAACTGACGCAAGTACAGACATTAGATAACCTAATGACACAAAATATCATTCCTGACGCATTAACATACCTTGAAATGGTACCTGATGGCTATGTCAAGAATAAACAAAAGATTATCGATAGAATCAAGGAATCAGAACAGAAACAAGCAGAACAACCGCAAGAACCGATTGAACCGCAAGAGGGGGGAGAATATGCTATGTAGAAAATGTGAATGTGAAATGTCTGTCCTTGACGAACAAACAGAGTTTTGCAGAAATCCTCGGTGCAGTGAGTATCTAAAACATACGAACGCAGAGGGATACAGACATTGTGAATGTGGTAACGAACTGTACAAAGTAATTGGTAATGAACCACAAACTACAGATGATGAGGTTGTTTGTAGTGTATGTGGAAGAAAAATAAGTGTAAAGGAGTAAGGTTATGGATGAAGTAACACAAGATATAGTACAAAGTGAAACAGAACAACAAGATGTAGTACAAGATGATGTATTTGATTTAGATAAAGAGATTGATGATTTCATGGGGGATGAAGATGATTTTTTTGATGATGATTCTGATGATAATTCTGATGATGTGCTGGGAGTAGAAGAATCACAAGACACTGAGATTCCATCATATAAGCTATCTGACGGAACAGAGTTGCAAGAAACAGAGATTACCGGAATGATTTCCGCATTAACAGAGTTTGCACAAGGCAATATTCCTGATGAGATTTTAGGAAATGTGCCTGAAATCAGAATGCTTAGAGATTTAGCAAGTCAAAACGGCATGGATTCTATCCAATATTTGATGAGCATAGCACAAGAAACAAGAGCAACGCAAGAACAAGCATTAGCACAAGAGTTTATCGAACAAGGGATTGAACCTCAAATGGCATTAAGATACGCAAGAATTGAGTTGCAAAACAGAGAATTTCAAACAAGAGAACAACAAAACTACCAAAGACAACAAGAGGAGCAAAGACAACATCAAGAGAGGGTAAGAGGATGGGAAGTATTACAAGAAAAATACCCCGAATTTAGCGAAAAATATACCGAATTTGAGGACTTCCCACAAGAAATGGTAAAAGGTTTAGAGGATGGACTTTCACCGATAGAAGCCTATCAAAACTTTCTAATCGGTGAACAAAAGAGACAAACAAAACAGAATATGTTACAGACAAAGAATCGACAAAGAACGGTAGGAAGTGTGAGAGGTGTCGGAAACAACATTGACAATGACGCATTCTTACAAGGTTTTATGTAATTTAAGGTATACGCAGGCGAAAGCCTGTTTTTTTTATACAAATTTTTAATTTTAGAAAGGAGTGTTGCACAATGGGAGTTATCCATTTGCACGAAAAGTACGAAAAACAAATCATTACGCAATATACTCACGAAAGTTTTATTGCGGGTAAGGTGTCAAAAGAATATTCTTTTGAGGGAGTGAGAGGAATTATTATCACTACACCTGTGACGGTACCTCTAAACGATTACAAGAGAAGCGGTTTGCAAAGATACGGGAACACAACGGAATTAGGAGACCGTACACAAGCATTGCAAATGAGACAAGACAAAGGATTCTCTGTATCTATCGACAAAGGTAACCAATCAGACCAACAATACATCAAGCAAGCGGGAAGAATGATGAAATTGCAACAAGCAGAACAAGTTGTGCCAATGATTGACAAGTACGCATTGAGCGAATTTGCCAACAATGCTGGACAAGTCAAAGCAGTGACTGCTCCATCAAAGGCAAACATCGTAAATCAATTGTTTGATATGGAAACTGCATTTACTAATTCGTTGATTCCTTTAGGGGATAGATTCTTGTATATTGGGGGTACTATCTACAACCATATCAGAATGTCTCCTGAATTCTTAGGAGTTGACGCATTGGCAAAAGAAGACTTGACACGTGGTGTAGTTGGGATGATTGCCGGATTCAAAGCAGTTGTAATTCCTGATTCCTATATGCCGGCTAATGCACACTACATCGGTTGCCATAAGCGTTCTGTTATCCAACCTACAAAGATTCATGACGCAAAGATTCACACTGACGCTCCTGGAATTAGCGGTGCATTGTTGGAAGGACGTTATTACTTTGACGCGTTTGTATTGGGAGAAAGAGCAAACGGAGTGTATGTAGCAACAGACGCTTCTAAAAAGACTGCTAACCCTACAATTGCTATTGCTTCCAACGAAGCGACTATCACTGGAACTGGTGTAGTAATGTATACTATTGATGGTTCAGACCCAAGATATAGTAAAGACGCTCAAATTTACACAACAAAAGTGAAGTCATTGCCACAAGGTGCAGTTGTTAAAGCTGTAGCGAAAGAGAATGACAAATTTGCTTCTGACGTTGTAACACAAGTTAACCCTTAATGCTTTATCGGTGTGCAACTTATGGTTGCATACCACCTACATAGAAAGGGGGATACTATGAAAGTAAGTGAATTATTTAACATAACAATAGCTTTAATGAATGAAAGCAAAGACAACTCCACTCCTTACAAAGAATTTACAATAGGAATGGTAAACAATCTGTTAATGGATTTATTTGATATGGAAAACGCAATCAGAAAACATAATCAAAAAGAGTTATTAGAATCAGTGCCGTTTGTAACAAGTGAAGATGACGAAATCCAATATGATACTGAACTTTGTTATAACGTGTTGCCGTGGGGAATGGGAAGACAATACTTTTTAGGTGATGATGAATACTCAAAAGCGACATTTTGGGATAGTCAATATGCAGTAAATAAAGACAAGTACAACAAAGCAAATTATGTCGATGTTGTAAGTTATTATTAAAAGAGGTGTGTTATGGGAGTAAAAGCACGAAAGGATGGATTTCGTTTCGGAAGTCCTCCATCAGTGAAAAAATTGGATATTGAAAAATTCAAAGGTGTTGACTTCTCAAACAATCCTGTACAAGTGGACTTATCAAGAAGTCCTGATTGTATAAATATGATTTCCGACTTAACGGGATTTCCTGTAAAAAGATATGGTTATTGCAAGGTGTCGGAATTTCCGACTGGTTCGGTTCATGGGATCTACAAGCTTGTAACAACGGGAGTAAAGAAATTCATAGTACACCACGGAAACAAACTATATGAAATGGATTCTTTAACGGGAACAAAAAAAGAAATCTACACCGATATGAACAATGAACCCTCTACAGGCGTTCAATTTAACGGGAAAATATATATTTTGGACGGCAAAACCTTTTTGGTGTATGGAAACTTCGGAACAAAAGAAAGTCCGAAATTTGAGTGTAAAAAAGTATCAGAAACCGCAAAGATACCAAAGACGATTATATCAAGAAGTCCTACAGGTGGTGGACAGATGTATGAAGAAGTCAATATGTTATCTGCCAAAAGAACAAATAGTTTTTTAGGAACACAATCTGATAAGGAGTATTTATTGGATTTTCAAAAACTGGACACCGAAAAGGTAACCGCTAAAGTGTTGCAGTCTGATGGTACATGGAAAGATTTGAAAGAAGATACCGATTTTACAGTTGAAAGAGAAAAAGGAAAAGTTACTTTTAAGGCTGCTCCCGGGAAAAGTCCGATAGACGGAAGAGACAATGTTGAAATTACTGGAGCAAAGACGAATCAAGAATACCTCGATAAACTGAACAAATGTACTATTATGACAATTTACACCTATCGGACTGGAGATTGGTTATTTTTATCGGGAAATGCTCAACATCCTAATTTAGACTGGCATAGTAACGTAAATGACGCAACCTATTTTTCTGACTTGTCTTATCAGAAAGTAGGACAGGAAAATTCTGATATTATGTCATATATGAAAGTCGGAACTGGACTTGCTATCATGAAATCGGACAACAATCAAG
The DNA here is from genome assembly GCF_057248345.1 of Filifactor sp. Classification (NCBI taxonomy): domain Bacteria; kingdom Bacillati; phylum Bacillota; class Clostridia; order Peptostreptococcales; family Filifactoraceae; genus Filifactor; species Filifactor sp. Next base: position 26,907 of record NZ_DBHIIC010000013.1, read on the forward strand.
ATTATACAGTTTATATCAGAAGTGCCGATTTTACGGAAAAAGGTAATATGATTTTTCCTCTCACACAGGGGATTGTCGGGGTAGGTGCAATCAGTAAGAGAGCAACGGCAAGTTTGAGAGATGATTCATTATTTTTAGCAAAAGACGGAGTAACGGCAGTTGCTACTCGTGATGTATTAGGTGAGAGGTTTGCACAAAACCGAAGTTACTATATCAATCAAAAGTTGTTAAAGGAAAAGGATTTGAAAAATGCAATCGCAACAGAACACGATGGCTGTTATTATCTTGCTATCAATAATCATGTTTATATTGCTGACGGTAGACAAGGATTCAAGGGATACAATCCTTATGCACAGAACAACGAATCATTTCAATATGAATGGTACTATTGGGAGAATGTACCCGTAAATTGTTGGTTTGAAGATGAAAAGGATTTATATTTCGGTACTGTAGATGGGAAGATATATAAATTCTACAATGACAACGATACCGAAAGGAGCAAATATCTTGATGATGACGAACCTATCAATGCTTATTGGACAACTCCATTTTTGGATTTTGGAGATATTACACGATACAAGACATTAAAAGGATTGTGGGTAATGTTGAATCCTTATTTAAGGTCTTCTTGTGATATTTTTTATAGAGCAAAAGGAAGGATGAAAAAGGTTAAAAGTGCGTATCTTGATATTTTTTCTTTTGAAAATATTGATTTTGAAAGGTTTTCATTCAATACGGATGACGCTCCTTTGGTAGTTCCAACTAACGCAAAAGAAAAGAAGTTTATGTTAATCCAATTTAAGATTCAAAATAATGAGAGTGAACCTTTTGGGATCTATAAAATGCAGACAACATATACAATAAATTCCAAATATAAGGGATAGAAAGGAGTAAAAATGGCAAAAATAAGAGATTATAAAGTACCCGATAATGCTTTAGACAGTAAAAAAGTACAGAGTTTAAGCAATTATCCGTCAAGGGATGGTATTTCGGCAACAGAACTCAAGGAGTTTTTTGACTGGCCTGAAATATTTATCAGTCAATTTTTCAATCCGTTGGTAGAATTGTTGCAAAGTGGTGCAATTAGAAGTATGGGAATTGAACCTTACAAAGATGTTACTGCTAACAATTTGTTGGATTTTCTCAAACAATTGTCTGATAAGAGGGTAGTTTTTAAGACGGAAAATGCACATTATATCAAGGTTCAGACAGATGGAAGGATTCCGTATTTGATGGTAAGTCAAGATGGTTATGACTGGGAAAGAATTGGACATCCTAATAATGACATTATGTTAAAAAGTGACTATGTAACCGGGAACAATTCTGTAAAGGTGTCTGAAACATCAAAAAACAGTGAAAAATTAGGTGGACAATTGCCGTCATACTATGAAACCAAAGAGGACGGAAACTCAACAAGAACGGCAATGGTTGAACTTACAGGACGAATAAATCAAGTATCAATCGATTTATCAAATAAACTTGGGAAAACAGAAACGGCAGTAAACAGTAATAAATTAGGTGGTGTTCCCGCAGACCAATATGCAAGAAAGGATGACATAGAAAATTCAGGTGGTGGAGATATGCTATCAAGCAAATATGATTCTAACAAAGACGGAATCGTAAACAAAGCTGATATAGCAATAACTGCTGAATCGGTACAATGGGATAATGTTGAAAACAAACCGACAGACCTTGCGACAAATAAGACAGTAGAAACCATGGTAGAGCCTATTGGTGGTCGATTATCCGTTGTTGAAGGTAAGGTGAATTCACTGCAGACAAATTCAGATAAGCCGTTTGATTTTGATAATATTTTAAACAAAAAATATCATAAAATACAAACATATTTCCCTTCTTCTGATGAAATAAGCGAAACTATTTACAATAATAGAAATAACAAGCGAGTCGCAAATAGAACAACTCGTTTTTTACCAAATGGTAATATTAGAAAAGATGTTATTTTATACGGAGATAATGGTATTTCTGTTTTAGAAACCATTACAAGTATAACGGAATTTAAATCAGATGGTAGAACGATAGAGGAGGTAATTAGCTAATGGGATGGGCAGAGATCAAAAAGGCGATTAACAGTAATTTGTCAAAACCTTTAGATGTTTTAATCGGTGAAGCAACGGATTATTTAAATTCAAACATCAGAAAGGTGCAGGCAGAGGTTGAAAAAAGTTGTAAATATCACACTGTTTTTAGGGATACTGGAGTTTTACAAGTAGATGGAAATGGCCTGACCGAAAAGACATTTCGTTATAGTGGTTCACACGGCGAGATAATGCTATTGGGATTTAAGAGAGTTGGATTATATGACTTGTCTAAAATCGAATTCAAATTGGATGGTGTTAGGATAGACCTTGAGAGCTTATCTTTATTTGTAAATGGGAGTTTTAATTTATATGAAGACCCCCCGAAAATCTATAACATTTCTATCCCGTTGGAGTTTAAGAACTCGATTGAAATAAGATTACCGAGCTATCAAACAGATAGTAAGTATAAATATATCAGATGTTTATTTAAAACAGAAAAATAGGAGGACTATTATGAAATATTTAATTAGAACGGACGAAAGAGGTTATTTGGTAGACTTCACAAGTGTAGACGAAGAATATAAATACTTTTATCAAGAGATTGAACCTCTACCACGAAAAGAGGGATTTTCCGTTGAAACTTATTGGGATGACACGGACAAGAAATTGAAACAGAAGTATATGGAGATTCCGAAATCAGAAGAAGAGTTGACGTTAGAAGCACTGAAAGAACAGGCGCGAAAAGGCTTGGATTTGTCGAGTATGACAAATGAAGAGTTACAGAAGAATATCTATCTGTTTGGTAACTATAAACAGGATGAAGAATATGTAATCGGTGATTTGGTTAAACATTTAGGCAAGCTTTATCGTTGTAAGAAAAAGCATAAATCAAGTTATGATTTATTGCCACAGTTAAACAACGAATATTGGGAAGAAATCAATGCAAAAGGGAAAAAGGTTGAAAAACCTAAAGAAGCACCATTTTACTCTAATGATTTGACCTACAAAGTAGGAGATTTAGTGAAATATTATGGCAAGGTGTATAAATCATTAGCAAGACAATCAGGGAAGAATCCTGAAGAATCACCAGGAACATGGGAAGAACAGAAATAAAAGGGGGGATACCTCTTATTTTTTTACTAAAAAAGGAGTGATACTATGTCGAATTACTATGATAGTGAGGTAAAAAGGGCACAAAAAGCATGGCAAGACGCAAAAGCAAGAGGAGACAAACAAGGTATGTCAAACGCTCATGCTCATGCTGAAAAAATGCGACAACAGAGCCAAGCATGGCAAGCAAGTAGAGGTAATGCTGAATCCACAAAACAAGGTTGGCACTCTTCTGAAAGTCCGACAATGGGAGTAAGAAGTTCAGGAGAGAAAAGAGATTATAGTTCAAGCATTCCCGATTCAAACGGACAGATGAAGGATGTCTTTGGAAATAACTACAACAGAAGTTATACACAAGGTGCTGACGGACGGATTTATGGGGGCACAAGACGAATTGACCAAGATGGTTACAATAACTATCAAAACATCAAAAAGCAAGGGGAATTAGGCAAATATGCTTATGATAACGTGATGTATCGTGATCCGTTTGGCGAAACTTTGAAATCATTAAAGGAAAGAGGGATTGTCAATCCTAATAAAACAAGAGCCTATTCTGTTGATGTAGATAATACAGGAAGATTCAGAAGTGAACAAATCGGAGAAGAACAAGCACTTGCAACTATGCAGAACTTGAGAAGTCAAGGATATTCAGAAGAACAGATACAAAGAATGGTTCGTCCTACTAATGGATATTTGGATGGATACAATCTAAAAGACAGTAACACCATTTCAAAGTATGTAAATCAACGGAATCACGCAGATAACGAACGATACAGAAGTTATCATCAAAGTTCCGGAGATTGGAACAATCCGTATGTTGACAAGGTGTATGATGAAGCGTACAAACAAGGATATCCAAAACCGTCAACAGACAGAGAATGGTCGATTGATGATTATGTAGAACCAACGGATTTATCGAAGTACAAAAGAGAAACGCCAACTCCTATTACACCATCAGAAAAGGGTACAAATTCTAATTATTCTAATTATGCTCCTAATCAATTGGATAATCAAAGAAAATATTTACAATCTCTAATTGACACAGGCAATGCCGGGCAACAAAAATGGGCAAGAACGGAACTTCAAAAACTGTTATCTCAAAATGCACCATCTCAAGGCAATAATTTTGGTTATGGTTCAAACCAATCAGGTAGCACAGAAAATCAAACAGGTACAAATTACAATCCGTTTGACGGAGGACAAAACATTCCGTCTTTACAAAGCTATATGGATGGTTTGAACTTCCCTGAACAAACAAACAATTTGGAGTATTTCAAAGAGGCGGCAAACCAAATGAACATAGCTAACAGAGCTGCAACAGATAGCGCAGTAGCAAGACTTGAAGCAACAAGAACACCACTGGAACAAAGTTATGAGGATAATGCAAAACAAGCATATATTAGTTCTATGCTTGCAAAAAGAGATTTAGACGAACAGTTAAATGCGCAAGGTCTTAGCGGAGGAGCGACAGAATCGGCGTTGGCGAATGTGGAAACAAGCTATCAAAACGCATTGAATCAATCTAACAGAGAAAAAGCAAATGCACTGAATAAGCTTAATTCAGACATTGCACAAGCAAGGGCAACAGGAGATATGGAGCTTGCGAAAACATTAGCAAGTTACTATGAAGAAATGGCACAAGCCGGAATCCAACAAGACAACATGAAATTCAATCAAGCTATGCAAATGGCGGATATGGCAATGCGACAAAGACAATCGGACATTGATACTATGATGAATCGTCAAAACATGGCAATGGACTTAATGAAGTACAATCGTGGCAATTTTGAATCTGATAGAGAATTTGACTACAGAAAACAACAACAGGACTGGGAGAATGATTTCAACAGAGAAAAATTTGATAAACAGTTTGGTTTGAATAATGACAAATTGGATTTGTCAAGGGATAAATTTGCTTATCAACAGTCAAGAGGCGGACGAAGAGGCAGCGGCGGACGAAGAAGTGGAAGAAGAGGACGCTCAAGAGGTTCATCATCTTATGACTTTGGTTGGAGTGAAGCACCTAAACCACAACCGAAACAAGAACAGAAAAAGAATTCAATCAGTCCACAAGCATTATCAATGCTGTTGTCATTAAACAATAAAAGAACCTTCGGATGGATGCCTAAATAGGGAGTGATAGAATGAATTTTTATGAGGATTTCCAATCAAGAAAGAAAAAACAACAAGAAAAAGACAAGTTATACAAAGAGGTTATGCAGTATGTACCGTCCAAAGCAAGTATGATTGTAAGAAATGAAGTTGACAAGTCATACGGAGATAAGGAGACATATTCTCAACCTAAAAATATAAAAACAAAAGAAGTTCCTTTCCAATCACAAAAGGCGGCACAAAGTTATTCGGTAAAACAAGCACATAAAGGGATAGCGGTAGGTAAATTGCCTACTGCTGAACCTAAAACAAGGATTGAAAATACCAATCGTTTTGAAAAAAGGTTTGATAAACCTACAAGACCAACAGAACAAACATTCAGACCGCTAAATCCTAACAATGTTTATTTGAATCCTAAAATAACACCTGAAAGAATGATGAGATATGGAGTAAGACCTCAACCTTTGCCGATAAACTCTAAACCAACCGCAAACTCAAACGATGGGATAAAAGGCAAGTTTCAAAGAAATGTATTCAATCCAATGATGAACAGTATTTTTGAAACTCAAATCAATCGTGAATGGTCGAAGGAAGAAAATAGGGATAGAAAGAAGATTGCTGAACTTGAGAAAAGGAAAGGCAAGTATTATGTACCACAATCAAAAGGACTGTTACAAACTGCTATTCAAGGAGCAAGCGGACTGGGCGGACAACAGATAGAACAGTTCAGAACTGCTATTCCTTACGGGATGTCATTTGCTGGCGGCGCTTTGGCGTTAGGGCAAGCTGGACCGCAAGCAGCATTACCTGAAGAAGCGGTTACAGTTCCGACAGCTTTTGCTACGGGACTGAAAGTAGGAGTTGCAACAAGTGCATATCAATCTGAAAAAGGGGCAAGTTACCGAGAACAGATAGAAAGTGGCGTAGATCCTAAAAAAGCTTCTTATATCTCTACAGGTGTAGGTGCGGTTAATGCAGGACTTGAATTTATACAATTCGATAAATTGCTAAAAGGTTTCAAGTTTGCAAAAGCTATAAATGATGTATCTGCAATGAAACAAATAGGATTGGAAATTGCAAAAAGAACAGGAGATATCGCAAAAGAAACAGGGCAAGAAGTGTTGCAAGAGGGAGTATCTATTGCTGGAGCTAACATTGGTAAAAAATTGAGTGGGATTGAGTTGGATTCTAAAGAAGATGTTAAGAACCGATTGAAAGATACTGCCGTTTCAAGTGCGTTATCGTTCGGATTGATGGGAGTTCCTGGAACTGTAGGAAGTATCAACAATATAGCAAGAACACCGATTCAAAGTTCTACTCAATCAAATGTTAATCCTATTGTTGCTGAAAGGATGACACAGAATACAATCGTGCCGAATGAATCAAAAAAAGTACCTTCTGACGGACTTAATGTATATAGCAACACAAAACTACAATCAACGGATAAACTTGCGACCACACCGCAAAATTTAAGACAATACGAGCAATTAAACAATCAAGCTAATCAAACAATAACAGAACCTCCCGAATATGTAGCACAGATGAAACAATATCGAGCAAAAGAAGCTGAATTTAATTCATTGAAAGAGGATATGTTGAACAAGTCTATTCCGATGAAAAATCGTTCGGCATACAAGGCAATGTATGAAGATGATGACGGAAAGAAATCCTATACATTTAACAAAAATTCTGCTTGGGTAGGCGATAAAAAAGTAAACGCTTATGTGTATGAAAATCCTATTTTATCAGGCATTTATTACAAAGCGATAAATGAATTGGAATTACAAGCAGGAAACGCAATAAAAGGCAAACGAGAAAGTTGGTACGACCAATACGGAGAGTTACATTATGGGGGTACTAAGCAAAGAGCAGAAGCTGATATGAATTATATGTTGCATGATTTAGGCATGAGTTATAAAGCAATAGATGACGGATTATCACGATATCGTGAGTTTTTAGAGTTCTTGATGAGTAATTCTGACGCAAAGGTTGTAAAAGAAGCACATGACAAGTTAATAAATGCTAATGCAAAAAAGATTGAATTGGCACTTGACAATATGTTAATGGGAATGATGAAAGACAGAGAAACAGGGGAATATTACGAAGACACCTTATATAAGGAACTTAGAAATATTGCCGATGAAGGACAAGCTGATGAATGGTTTCTGTTTAACGAAAAACTACCGCAAAAACCTCTACCGAAAGTTCAAGAAACATACACTACTAAAAACGTGGATAGTTTATCTATAGATGAACAAAGAGTGTCTAACTTTGCACAAAGATTGGTTAAGTCCAACGTTGCACCGAAAGTACAGTTTATCGAAACGGATCGACCGGGAATAAACGGATATTATGAAAACGGTACAATCTTTATCAATCGAAACTCCTCTAATCCGATTGCTAATGTTTTTGCTCATGAATTTACTCATCATTTACAAGAAAGTAAAATGTATAACGATTTTAGAAACTTCACAATCAATCATGGATTGGAATATGCTTACGGACATAATGATATTGCTACTCTTATTCAAGAAAAACAATCTCAGTATGCAAATGCTGGTATCAATTTATCAGTAACGGACGCTGAAAATGAATTGATGGCGGAATATGTAGAAAAATATCTATTATCTGATGAAGAAACTATCAATGAACTTGCAAGACAGAACGAAAGTCTTTTTTATCGTATCTATGCACATATCAGAGATTCAATTAAACTGA
>NZ_DBHIIC010000014.1:0-29687 GCF_057248345.1 Filifactor sp.
CTGCATTTGGTTGTACATAGTCAGTGAAAGTTACAACCTCCAATTTTACACCTTCTTCTTCCAATTTAGGTGCTACAAATTTTAATAATTCTTCGTGTGGAATTGGTGATGCTCCCACTTTCAATACTACCGGATTTGATCCAGTGTCTGTTGCTGTAGCCTCTTGATCTGTTTTTTGACCACATCCTACCAATGTTGCTGTTAATAAAAGTCCTGCTAAAAATAATGTTGTTAATTTCTTCATGTTTTGTTCCCCTTCCTAATTTTAAAAAATTTTGTATTTATAATTAATTTTAATACCTTAGTTAATATAACTTATTTGTTAAAATAAATTCATGTTCGAACATCAACATCTGTTGTGTTCATTTTATCTATTTTTTTAAAAATCCAAGTGCATAACTGACATGAACTTGTGTTGCGATTGGCAATGCTCTTTCATCAATGTCGAATTTTTCATGATGGTGCGGATACCATGTTCGGTCATCTTTCGGATTCTTCGTGCCCACATGCAAAAATGCTCCCGGCAAACAGTCCAGATATTCAGCAAAATCTTCTCCACCCAAACTGGAAACTGATTGACTCACAATATTATTCAATCCGATAATCGGTTCTAATATTTCTTTTGCCAAATCCATACCCGGCTTATTGTTCACTAATGCCGGAGAAGCTGCAAAATTATGAAATACAGCTGTTGCTCCATAGATTTTTGCCGTTTCTTGTGCAACACGTTCTATCTCTTGTAACGCAAATTCTCTTGTTTTTGAATCAAAACATCTCAACGTCCCCTTCAAGATTCCTTTTCCGGCTACAATATTGTATTTTGTTCCGGCGTGAAGTTCTCCAATTGCAATCAAAACAGGTTGTAACGGATCAATTCTTCTAGATACAATACTTTGCAACGCAACTGCTATATGTGCCGATGCCAGTAAAGCATCTCTCCCTTGGTGTGGTTTTGCACAATGAGAACTTTCTCCGGACACTTCGATATCAAAAATATCACAAGATGCACTGATAGGTCCTTCTACTGCCAAAACTTTTCCAACTTCTGACGGAGAATGTAGATGGATTCCAAAAATGAAATCTCCTCCTTCTAAATATCCTCCATGAATAAATTGTTTCGCACCTCGTCCAATTTCTTCTGCAGCTTGAAAAATAAATTTTATCGTTCCTTTGAACTCTCTATCTTTCAAAATCTTAACTGCTCCCAGCAATGCTGCAGTGTGTCCATCATGTCCGCAAGAATGGTTTAACCCTTCTTCTTGGGAACAATATGACGCTCCGGTTCTATCAGGCATCTCCAAAGCATCCATATCAGCCCGCAAAAAAATTGTTTTTCCCTCTCCTTGTGTTCCTTTCAACTCTGCCAAAATACCTGTTTCTTCTACTTCGATAAAAGGAACGTTCCACTCTCTTAATAAATTCTTAATAAAAGCGGAAGTCTTGTACTCTTTCAAACTAGGTTCCGGATGTGTATGAAAATGTCGTCTCCAAGCAATAATCTGTTCTGATAATTTCTTTACATCATCATCTAAATGAACAGACTCTAAACATAAGTTTTGTTCCAAAATTTTTCTCCTCCTTTCTCATCTATCGCAATTTATGAGATCATTTTTGATGCAATAAAGAATTTTGCCAATCGTTTCACTCTATGGGAATGATCGAAAGAATACTTTTTGATTTTTTCAAGATTCTTTTTTCCGCTATTGAAAAACTCTTCATAACATCAAGCATAAATTCTTCTTCACTTGGCAACACCTCTTCTTCCTTCTGATGAAAGCAATCGCTCATGACAGAAAAGAAAAATAAAAAAAGTCCTTTTTACCTGTATTAAAACAGATAAAAAGGACGAATTATCGCGTTACCACCTTTTGTTTATCAAAACATCACTATTTTGACCTCTACCGGTACTTGATTTCTCGTCATACCGTCGTGCTATAACGGGCACTTCCCGTTGTAATCTAATCATTCGACTACAATGCTCCAAGACCATCTTCTATTTGATTCGTATTGATCACTTTCACCTAACTGATCTCTCTGAAAATCTTCCTCAAATATACTCTTCTCTTCATCACAATCCTTATGAACTTATAGTACAGTATATCACAATTATTTAAATTGTCAACAATAAATTTTAAATTTTTTTATTTCGGTTTCTCCTAGTTTTCTACCAAGCTATACATAAACTTGTAATCATCAGCCGTCATCCCTATACTTTCAGAAGAAAATACAGATAGAGGTAACTTGTTTTCAAATTTAATTAGCCCTTTTCCCTCTTCATATACTCTCAGTTCATCATAAGTGTTATCCAGGAATCCATCAATTCCGTCCACATGTGTTGTTACGTTATAGCATAAATTTCCGGCATCAGACTTATACACATCCACAATCTCGGAGTGTGCGGTATAAGTTTTCCCTTGGAAAATAAATTTTTCTTCCCACTTGTTTCCTCTTTCCAAAGGAAACTTCAATACATGTTGCTCTTCCACTACAGAGTTCATCAAATGAAGAGAATCATAGGTTCCAAACTCTTTGGATTTTTCTATTCTAACAACCACACCCTCTTCTGACAACTCATAAACCATCTTAAAAGTTCTATCATTTGGATCGTCTCCCTCTCCATCAATCATATATCCCTTATAGATAAGATTTATTTTTCCATCTTTTTCTTCTCTTTTTTCAAACTTCAAAGAATATCCAAACTCTGAATATCCATGATAAAAATGTTCTACTGCATCTTGAGGGAAAATTGTTGCCAGTGTTTCTATTTTTTCCTGTCCTTGTGAAGGTGAATCTTGATTTGTAGCAACAGGAGGTTCAGGATTTTTCACATCTTGAGTATCTTTACTGCACCCTGCAAATAATCCCAATACCAAACACAGACTCACCATAAGTGTCATCCACTTTATTTTTTTCATAATATTCTCCTTTCAAAAAAGTATTACTACTTCTTTTCAGCGAAAAAGTCTTTTACTTTTTCCTCATACATAGTAGTCAATAGAATTTCAGAAAAACTCCATTAACCCTAAATATATTATACTCTATTCTGATGAAATAAACTTTACAATTTAGAAACAAAAAATAATCCTCTCCACAATTATTATGATATCTTTCTTACTTAAATTTGATGTCTTGCTTCAATTTCAATCCTATCACAAACATAAAATCTGATTCGTTTACAAAAAGTGTTCTGCAATTATCTTCTTTCAAATTTCTAAATTCCTCAATCAATACTCAAAACACCATACCTATCGTCATCTTATTCTTTGACATCATGTTTTTTTAAGAAAAGACTAACAAAAAAAAGAAAACAAAGTAAAACCAATGTTTTAATGATAAAGATAGAAAAACAGCACCTATCGCAATCGAAAAATAGGTTCTGTTTGATACTTCAAAATAACTTACTGATTTCATCAGTTAAAATTTTCAGCACCAATTTCTTCAAAGGAAAAACACAAATAACATTCCAAGACATCAAATCCTGTTTTTTCAAAATATGTTTCTACTCAATATTGTACTTTTACAAAATACCGTAAGTAAAAATATTGTTTTGTCCTATCTGTTTTGTTCTATCTGTAGTAATTTTAACAAACTCTTTTTATATAGAATGTAGATTGAAACTATATCTTTATGATATGAATAAAATAAAAAAGAGTCGGACTTTTCACCAACTCTTTCTATAATTCTCACAAGATGCTATGCACCATACTTCGAAGTGTTTCAATTGTCTGTTTCGTCAAAAACTACTCATCATCAGCACTCCCACAACACACAGAAGACATTACTTATTGCTGCTTCCTTCCGGACCTGACAAGGTTCATAAGCTTCTATTGCATGGGACCAATGAATCAACATAATTCTCTTTCGGCATAACAACCAAGATCCCCCTCAGTATGGAATTCAACCCTGCTAAAGCGGATTGCAGGTTACAAGGCACCGCTAACTCCCCGTCTAGCATAGCAAACACATTTTATCAAATTCCTGAATATCCGTCAATCTATTTTATAAAGATACTTATCTCAGCTTCTCAATTGCATCTTTTAATACATCCTTAGGTAAAGCTCCTTGAGAATATCCGGCAATGTTTCCTTCTTTATCTACGATAAAAGTAGTTGGAAACGCACTCACTTGATAATCACCAAAAATACTTCCTGAAGAATTCATCATCGTAGGGAATTGAAGTGATTTTCTCGCCATAAATTCCTTCAATTCGTCCTCATTTACATCTGCAGACTGTAAAAACTGTTCTGTTTTCGGATTCGTGACTCCTAAAATAATAACGTCTTTTTCGTTCTGCCCGTATTCCTGATAAAGCTCCTCGATATCCGGCAATTCTGCATTACAAGGACCACACCAACTCGCCCAAAAATTCAATAGAACCACTTTTCCTCTGTATTGTTCTAAAGTATGAACTGTACCGTTTTGATCTTTTTCTTCAAAGTTCCATCCGGGAATAATATCTGCTTCCTGATTGGCATCTTGATTCTGTTCAGATTTCTCTTTTTCATCTGTCTTTTGCTCTGTCTGTTTTGCTTGTTCTTCTGTAACTGTTTGTTGTGATTCTTGTCCTGCTACACTACTCCAATATCCTGTTATGGAGTTAAATCGACCGGTAAAAATAATCAATCCCATTATAATTAACAGAAGGCCTCCCAATTTAGGAATCCACTGAAAAATTCTCGTTCTCTTCTCTACAAAATTCATAATGATATCTGTAAAAATTCCAAACAATAAAAACGGAATCAAAAATCCGATTGCATATACTCCTACTAAAACTTTTCCAAGTAATGCCGTCTTAGCTCCCGATGCCATAATCAATACGGAAGACAACATTGGTCCTACACAAGGCGTCCAAGCAAAACTGAAAGTAAATCCCATCAAAAGTGCAACAAGTGGACCAACTTTCCCTGTACTCCACAACGGTTTTATTCGTCTTTCACGATTTAAAAAATCACTTTTGTAAAATCCAACTTGATAAAGACCAAGTAAGAGAATAATTACTCCACCTATTCTACTAAAAATCGCCTTATTTGTATCAAAAAACTTTCCAAGTCCTGTAAACGCAATCCCCAAGATAAAGAAGGATAACGCAATCCCTAATCCAAAAAACAACATATTGATTATCTTATTTTTCTTCGCATCTTTTTCCGATTGCCCCGCTAAATATCCTAAATAAATAGGTAAGATAGGCAAGATACAAGGTGAGAAAAAAGACAACACACCCTCTAAAAACACCAATAAAAAGTTAAAGTGTTCGACACTAATAACCTGATTCATACTTCTTCCTCCTTATTTTGTTTTGATTATATATTCCTCACTGAAAAAACTTTGCGTACAAAACATTCAAATACAAACAAAAAAACAATCTTTTCAAGTTCCGACTGATTGCTCTGAGAAACTTACATTTGTGTACTATACACTCGTAGGTGGGACAAGGCTTCTTCAATAGAATTTTACATACGAGTCTTTATCATACATAAAATCTAAAGTTTACCATGTGCTCATTATAATCAAACATCATATTTTCATATTCGAAAACAGCTACTTATTCGAATTGCTTATTGATATACCCAACTATATTCAAAAAAAAACAATATGCATTGATATTTTTTATCATGTCAACACATATTGTTTTTCACTTGCAACCTTTCAGTTCTTAAAACTACTCATTTTTCAAAGATTCTAAAGCAGAAATTTTCATAGCTCTGTTTGCAGGATAGTATCCTGACAGAACACCAATCCCTGTTGAAAAAATAATTGCTAAAATTACGATGCTAAATGGAATAATAGACAAATTACTTCCTTCCGCACCCATCATATTTTGTGAAAAGAATGGTGCCAAAAATATATTGATGGCAAAAGAGATGAGATAACTGAAAACGACTCCAATCACTCCACCTGCCACTCCAATTAGAGCTGCTTCCAACAAAAACAAGTTTCGAATGTCCTTTAAATTTGCACCGATTACTTTCATAACACCAATCTCTCTGGTTCTCTCATAGATAGACATAATCATGGTATTTGTAATTCCAATCGCTGCAACCAAAAGAGCAATTGCTCCGATTCCTCCCAAAACTCCCTGAATCAACCTTCCTTGTTCTTCCACTTGATCCAACCAATCTTGAGGAGACATCGTTTCGAAACCCATGTCTTTTATGGACTGTAAAACAGATTTTACATCTTCTACATCTTTGACATATACTGATACTTGTTCATAGGATTTCTTTTTGGAAGATAGCAGACGTTCACCTCGTGAACTTTGAACTTCTTCTAATATCTTGCTCAAATAATCATAATCCATCATCACTTGATAACCCGTAGAGCTACCGGAACTTTCCAACACTCCGACTGCCTTTATCGGATATTGTTTATATTTTTTCTTATCGGCATCTGTACCGGAACCGGAGTTGGATTCCCCATCTCTTCTCTTCTTGTTACCATACTCCAAATCTCCTGTCAGAAACAACTTTCCTGAAAAAACATCTACTGTCGGTTTTGGACGGTTTCCATTTTCGTCCGGCTCTACATACGGTGCAAAATCAGTTTTTTTCGGGTTATAGAAGTCGTAAAGGACATCTTCGCCAAATACCATAGCATTTTTATCTCCGGCTCTTAAAATTCTTCCTCCTTCTTTCACCTTATAGTTGAACTCCTTCATTGCACTTGCTCTGATACCGATTACAGTAGCATCCGCAACATATTTGCCCGATACAATCCTCAATGATTGCTGTATAATTGGTGTTGCCTCAGTAGCACCCGGAATCGCTAAAATATTCCTCAACGCTTTATCATCTAATACAATCTTCTCGCCTGTCTGCCTGTTTACTCCTCCAGGATTCATCACTTGAATAATATGCAAATTTTCATACTTCTCTACTTGTTTTTTGTTTCCTTCGTTCAATCCAATTCCCAACGAAAGCATCACCACAATAGATGTTGTTCCAATTACAACTCCCACAATAGACAAAAGACTTCGTACTTTTCTTCTTTTCAAGTTTCGAAATGCCATCGACAATAAATCATAGTTATTCATCGATTTCCAACTCCTTCGCCTTGCTTCTATTCTTTTTCTTCTTCCAAATTACGGCTCCTGCCAACAAAACAACCAAAGCACTTACACCTGCTATTTTTTTACCCTTATTGGTATCTTGATTATCTTCAGGAATATTCGCAGGATCTTCCGGTGGAATAAATTCACTTACTTCAAATTGGAATGGTTTTCTTACTTCTTGCATCGTTCCCGACACATCCTCATAAGAAAATATAATTTCTCCATCTACAGTTCCTACTTTATCCGGAATGATAGCAAAATCAAAAGAATCGCTCTTTCCGGCTTCCATATTTCCTACAAAATATCCATTTTTATCTTCAAGAGTAAAATCGCCGGTCGCCTTTACATTCAAATTACTCAATACTGTTTTTCCAAAGTTATAGAATGTTACAGAAAAGTTTGCCTGTTGCCCTTCAAATACTCCTTCTGTCGGAATATTCACTTCTCCAATATCCAATTTCGTTTTTTGCACTACCGGAATAGAAATAGTATCCTTTGCTGTCAACACATTTCCTTGTAAATCCTCATAACTATAATCTACAGAAATAGCAGAAGTCTTTTGTTCAGCAGTAGGTTTTGCCACAAAGCGCATTGCTTTTTTTATTCTGGACTTAGAACCCATACTATCAATAAAGAACGAGCTGCTGGAATTTACGGGAACAAAGGTTCCTTCATCTGCACTTAAAGAAACTTTAATATTTCTCAATGTCTTTTGACTTGTATTCGCTAAGGTTAAATGTAGCACAAACTCTTGTCCCGCCTGCACATCATTTCCACCATAAGCATAATCTTCTATCATAATTTGAGGGTTTTTTACACCATCTGTTTGTTTATCAGCATTTTCTCCGCCACCATATATGAATATCCCTGCATATTGACTTGTTGCAATCGTTCCTTCTCCTTCTTTTGTTTCCAAAGGTTCTACTGCAATTTTGATAGGGTAATTCTTAGGTTCCGTTTTGGAATTGGAGAAAAAGGTAACGCTGTATTTCTTCGATTGCTTTGCCAACAATGTATCTTCTATAAAGATTCCCTTTGATTTGTTAACAATACCATCTGTTCCTTCAACACTAACTTTCAAACCTTCTAAATTTCCATTTCCTGTATTTACAACATCAAAGGAAAGAGTAAATGATTCTCCTGCCTTTGCTTTTTCAGGCAATCTGACATTTCGAATAGAAATATCTCCTCTTTGTTTTTCTTTCTGAGAGCCTGTTATATGAAGATATACTGTTTCTTCTGTAGAAAAAATACTTCCGTTTGGTAGTTTTCCTTCTGCAAACAATGTAATCGGATAATTTCCTGTCTTTACATCATCCTTCACATCAAAATAGTAAGTTGCTGTTTTTTCAACATTGATGGTTGCTGTATCAACACTCTTTCGAATCGCTTGATTTGGAAGAGTTACACCATCAGGCAAACCGGTAAATCCGATTCTCATATCTTGTAACGCAGAATTTCCCAAATTTTTCGCTTTTATGCTTACCTTATTATTTCCGACAGTTACTCCTCCCTGTGGTATTTCCAAAGACAATCTAATCTTCCCGTTATACTGCTTTGCGTTATCGCCATCTCCAGGTTTGAAATCATCTTCTTTTTTATCACCTTCATATACGGCTACCGTATATTTACCTTCTGTAGAAGAACTGATTTTGGAGGAAGAGAATGAATTATTCGTCACTTCTTGTCCATTCACATATACCTTCACTTTATACCAATACTCCCAACCACTATCAATATTATAGGTACTGATAGGGATGCTGAACGTCCTGGTTTCAGAAGCCAAAATTGTCATAGAATCACTGGATCCTGATAAAGCTGTAGTGTTTTCCGCATCTACAATCTTGATTTGTACTTTTTCTTTCTTAGAACCTGTATTATTTTTTATCTTGAAATTTAACTTTGTTTCATCCTTACCCTTCTCTAAAAGCGTAGTAGTCGCACTTATAGTAAAATCATAACCTTGGGCATAGGCTGAAGAACGAAAAAAAGCCAAGGCAGGCAATACAACGCTCACCACCATAAATACGATCAATACCCAAAGCACCACCCGTACCGTTTTTTTATTTTTTTTCATCTTTCAACACTCCTTTACAACTATCATTTGTTTCTATCTTCATATCCATCCAATCTAACTAACAACATCAATTCCTATTCAGTTCTAACAGGACTTTTTATTTTTTTCCTCCACACTCAAAATGTTTCCATCTTGAATAGTAACTACCTTATCGGCATAATTTGCAATCATTCTGTCATGTGTTACCAAAATCAAAGTCTGATTATTTTCCTTAACCATACCAATGATTAAATCCATTACTTCTTTCGTTGTATTGGTATCCAAATTACCCGTAGGTTCATCTGCAAAAATAATCTTAGGACTGGCAACCAATGCTCTTGCGATTCCAATTCTTTGCTGTTGTCCCCCTGACATTTGGCTCGGTTTTCTCATTTCATAACCTTTCAAGCCTACCTTTATCAACATCTCTCTTGCCAATGCTTCACGTTTTTCCTTATTTTCATTTCTAAAAATCAATGGTAAACTTACATTTTCTATTGCGGTTAACATAGGTAACAAATGGTATGCCTGAAAAATAAAACCTATATTTTTCTGACGAAATAAAGTAATTTGCTCTTCATTCAACTTATGAATAGGAATCCCTCCTATGAAGATTTCACCCTTTGTAGGTTTTTCCAATCCCGCTACCAAATTCAAAAAAGTAGATTTTCCGGAACCGGAAGTTCCCAAAAAGCAAACAACCTCACCTTTGTCAATATTCAAACTGATGTCATCCAGTGCAACTACTTTCTCAGTTCCCATCATAAACACTTTTCGAATATGATTGATTTGAATGAAAGATTTTTTTGTTGTTTCATCTGACTGAACATCCCTTTTATTCCTTTCCTCCAACACCATTCTATCACTTCCTCATGTAAACAGTTTCTTATTTAACTGTTTGATTTACAATAACTTCATTCTTTCAAAATCATTCTTTCAAAATCATTCTTTGAACATAATTATTTTTCTCCATCATATCATACTTTATATCATTAAATAATTAAAAACTGATTACAATAAAAAATAGTCTGTAAATATTTTGACATATCTTCCAAAATGTGATATAGTTTCTTTTCGTTGCTATTATACTAAATATTCAAATTCTACAAACTATTTTAAAAATTTCTAGCATTTATTGTTTATTTACTATTTACAATGTTCTGAATCTTTAGTATAATTGGTACCTAATACAAATATTTATTATTTACTGTGTTGTTTATCCGTTAGATATTCTTCCATTATATTTAACGTAAACGCAGTATAGAAAGGAGAAAAATATGGAAAACAACAATCGTGGAACCTTTAGTCGTCTTGGTTTCATACTAGCGGCGGCAGGATCGGCAATCGGTCTTGGAAATCTTTGGAAATTCCCTTATCTTGCAGGGAAAAATGGTGGAGGAGCATTTGTACTCATTTATTTAGCTTTGGTTGTCTTAGTCGGATTCGTAGTAATGCTTGGTGAAATGGCAATTGGACGTAACACCAAACTCAACCCTATCAATGCGTACAAAAAATTAAATAAAAAATGGGAAATTTTAGGCGCTATCGGAATTATAGTTCCTTTTGCAATCGTTACCTATTATAGTGTTATCGGAGGTTGGATTCTGAAATACTTGGTAAACTATCTTACAGGACAAGGTTCTGTTATGGCAGCAGATTCTTCCGCTTATTTTTCAAATTTCATTTCCAGTCCGATTCAACCATTGGTTTGGCACGGATTGTTTATGTTAATCAACATTCTTATTGTTGCAAAAGGAATTGAAGGTGGAGTGGAGAAAACCAGTAAAATTATGATGCCCGGTCTATTCATTATCCTTATAATCTTGGTACTTCGTTCTGTAACTCTTCCGGGAGCTTCAGAAGGTCTAAAATTCTATCTAATGCCTGACTTCTCAGCAGTTACAATTGACGTTTTCGTTGCGGCATTAGGCCAGGTTTTCTATTCTTTGAGTTTAGGTATGGGGATTATGATTACCTACGGAAGTTATCTTTCCAAAGACGCTGACTTGGAAAAAAGTGCATTGATTATTCCAACATTAGATACACTTGCAGCTTTATTGGCAGGATTCGCTATTTTACCGGCGGTTTTTGCATTCGGATTTGAACCGACAGCCGGACCTGGACTAATCTTCATCACATTACCGGCAGTTTTTGACTCCATTCCGGTAGGATTTGTTTTTGGAGCATTGTTCTTCTTACTTGTACTATTTGCAGCTATTACTTCTTCAATCTCATTGTTAGAAAGTCCTGCTGCTTATCTAATCGATAACTTTGGAGTAGAACGTAAAAAAGCTGTTATCTTCTGTGGAGTTGCTGCATTCTTAATCGGAGTTCCTTCTTCTTTATCTATGGGAGTATTCCAAACTACTTTCTTCGGAATGAACTTCTTTGATTTGATAAGTTACTTTGCAGAAAGTCTATTGATGCCTCTTGGAGGAATGTTCATGTGTATCTTCATCGGATACGTTTGGAAGCCTGAGACTGCAATTCAAGAAATTTCAAACAATGATGCTTTACCATTTAAATTAAGAGGTTATTGGGCATTTATGATTAAATACATTATCCCTGTTGCAATCTTTGTAATTTGGTTGAATTCTTCAGGTTTAGTGAAATTATTCCAATAGTAATTTAAAATGTCATAAAATATCTTTCTATAAAAAAGATAGAGACTAGCAAAACTTCATTGGTTTTCGCTTGTCTCCATCTTTTTTTTATGATATACTACAAAACTATGGATATATGAATTTATTATTTTACACTACTATCTGCTCTACTAATAGCTGTCATTATTTCAAGTTACTATATGGATATTTCAAAAGCACCCTATTTTATTTTAGTGAGTTCAATCAGATTCTACTGATAAGAAGTCCTTACAAATAATTCTTCTTATGACAGTTTCAAAGTAAGTTTATCAGCAGGATATTTTTCTAAAAACAGAAAACTATCCTATTTTTTTGCATAACAACAGCATGATTCTCAGTCAATCGTCATGTTGTTTTATTATCATTATCTATATTGAAAGGAGATTTTTTATGGCACAAATAAAAGAAAATAAAATGGGAGTTGCTCCTATGCTACCTCTTATTTTTAGTATGTCGTTACCCGCAATGTTCTCCATGTTGATTCAATCACTCTACAATGTGGTAGACAGTATCTTTGTATCCAAATTAAGCGAAAAATCGCTTACCTCTATCACACTTGCATTTCCTATCCAAATACTAATTATTTCTATTGCAGTAGGTACTGCCATTGGATTAAACTCCTATATCTCCAGAAAACTTGGAGAACACAACCAGGAAGATGCAAATCGAGCTGCAACACATGGAATCTATTTAGCTATCATAAGTAGTATCGTATTTATCTTTATCGGTCTCTTTGCCGTAAAACCTTTTGTTTCTACATTTACTTCCGATTCGGAAATCTTTTATCAAGCTGTATCTTACTTACAGGTTGTATCCATATGTTCTGTTTTTGTATTTTTGCAAATCAATTTTGAAAAGACACTACAAGGAACGGGTAACATGTTGTATCCTATGTTGTTTCAATTATCCGGTGCCATTACCAATATTATTTTGGATCCGATTTTGATTTTCGGTTTGTTTGGAGCACCTAGACTAGGTGTAACCGGAGCAGCGATAGCAACAGTTATCGGACAAGCGTTCGCATTTCTTTTTTCTTTCTATATCATCTACACTAAAGAACATGATGTACACATCAATATCAAAAAATACTCTTTCAATTGGAATACTGTAAAAGAAATTTATATTGTCGGCTTTCCTTCTATGATGATGCAATCCATTGCAGCAATACTTATCGGAGGATTGAATGCCATTTTGATTTCCTTTTCATCTGCAGCAGTCTCTATATTAGGAATTTATTTTAGACTTCAATCTTTTGTATTTATGCCGGTATTTGGACTTACACAAGGTTTGATGCCAATCATGGGATATAACTACGGTGCAAGAAACAAAGAACGTATGCTAAATGCCCTAAAATACGGAATCTATATCGCACTCATTATCATGACAATAGGGATGATAATATTTTTAATGATTCCTCAAATTCTATTATCCTTTTTTCATGCATCTGACGAAATGTTATCTATCGGTATTCCGGCACTTAGGACTATTTCCATCTCATTTCCGATTGCTGCAATTGGAATCCTGTTATCCTCTTTCTTTCAAGCACTTGGAATCGGAAAATACAGCTTGTATGTTTCTTTTATGAGACAACTTCTTATTATACTTCCACTTGCTTATATTTTGTCAAAAATTTCGACACTAAATGCAGTATGGTCCGCATTTTGGATTGCAGAGTTGGTTGCAACATTAAACAGTATTTTTCTTTTCAAAAAGCTATATGAAAATAGAATTAAATATTTGAGTTAATGTCACGATACAACCACTTTCTTAACAATTCTATCTAGATATGAAAGAAACCACAGCCTCTCAAAACTGTGGTTTCTTTCATCTTTCTAAACCTCGAAAAATCAATCCTTACTATATCTCTTTTTTTGAAACGATGATTATATTTTTATATTCGAACCTATACTCTTGCATTGCCAATCGTCATACAATGAACTCGACAACCTTCGTGTTCTTTTTTTATCACTTTGCTAACAGTGCTCAATGTGCTACCGGAGGTAACAATATCATCCAAGAGCAAAATATTGCTATTAGATTGTACTTCAATTTCTTTGTGCTCAAAAGCATTCTCAACAAGTAACATTCTTTGGAACGGTCGATATGACGAAAGAAAAGGAGTATCCTTTGTTCTTGTGACAAATTCAATGACAGGAACAGAAAAATATTCTCCAACCAGTTCTGCAAGGAGTTGCGTTTGATTGAATCCACGTTCCCTCATTCTGTTTCTGTGAATCGGAACATATGTGATATAATCAAAGGACATTTTCTTTTCCTCCAATTTTTGTACTAAAAATTCTGTGAAAAATCGACTCAAATAGGTCTGATGTCCGTACTTATAACGGAAAATTAGATTTTGCAAAAAATCATTGTACACCAAACAAGTATCAATACAGTCAAAATAATAGTGTTCCGATTGACAAAAACAACCTGTTCCAATCAATGTTCTTCTTCCACAGTGCTTACAGACTTGATCCGTAAACTCCAGTTTTTGATAGCAGCTGTGGCACAGACTGTATGGATTTTTGTTCCAAATACTCTGCCCACAACCAAGACAATTTAAATTGCTCGGAAAAATCAATTCTTCAAAAAACTCTTTTATTTCATCAAGTTTTTCTGTTTGAAACAACTCTATTTTCATAACAACTCCACCCTAAATTTTTCTCCATCATGCTGTTTTGAATCTAAATATCCTATATGTTTTCGAACAAAGAATAATTTTTCATATCGCTAATAGAATACGACATATTATTTAACGATCAATTCCTAATTTAAACCAAAAACAATGAAATCCCTATAAATATGAACAAACCATTACGGTAATGCCATCCAAAAGAATCTTCAAACTAATAAAAGGACTTAATATCTACAACCCTGACAACAAAAGCATAACCGCATGAAACCATATCAGGTTTCTTAACTCATAGAACATTTTGTCAAGTAACTTTTAATATTCATAGCTGCTTATTCTTTTGAGGTTTGAGCAAGAAAAAACAATAAAGCGACTTAATTTACTGTTTTGTGAATAACAATGTTATAGGCATTATTTTTTTTTGAATTTATGAAACCGGGATTTATCTTTTTTTTTTCATAATATACTTCAGTTTTGGAGTTTCAATCACTTCATCAACTACAAATCCAAGCCTGTCATAAACCTGTTTTGCATTTTTATTAAAATCAAAAACATTTAAAGAAATACTCCTAATATTTTTATCTTTGAAAATAAAATCTATAAATTCTTTCAATGCTTCAGTTCCAAAACCCAATCCAGTTTTTTGAGGATTTAATACAAATCTTCCGATGTGAATGTTGTCTTCATCGATTCGCACCTCTTGTATCATTCCAATAAACTCATCATCATTGAAAATAGAAAACTTATTTTTCAATTTTTGAATTTTGTCATAAGTTAATGGATAAGGAATTTGAGAGCCCATCCATTGCTCCTGAAACGCTGAACCTCGTTCATTGGACCAATGACATAAAAGTTCAATATTATTTTTACTGATCCCTTCTTCCAATTTAATGCCCATTTTCAATCTCCTTAACTGTTATTTTTTTACACTGAATGTTTTAGGATATTATATCGTTTTTAAGGGATTTTTTCCACTGTCGGATTTCCTGATTGCTTTCAAATCTTTTATATAAACTGATAGAAAACTTAGAAGTGAACGCTTTCCTTTTAGTAATTTTTCATGTGTCAGTTTAAAATCTCCATGTTCTGTGTTTCAATAGCTATCCGGCTAACAGATATAGTTCAAATCCTTGTAACATCTTAAGCATGATGGTTGATAGCACTTAACTTAACTTAACTTGATTTAATGCATGAAATATACATCTTTGATTTCCTGATTTGTTTTTCCATACTTTATTCAAATACCACAACAAACGTAGCAAATATCCTTCTTCATAGGCATTGAACCAATTCTTTGTATAAGGAATAACCAATAACTATTATAGATTTCAATTTCAATTCTTTAAGAGATTTTAACAAGTCTTGTTATCTTATGTATAGAGAACATCAAAAATACTGTATATACATTCGATAAAAAATGGGATTCTTAATATAAAAGAATCCCACTCATTTCAAATTATTTACTTCCTAATAGATTTTTTGTTAATCTTTCAAACAATTCTTAATAGAATTTGCAGTACTTATCCATCAATCCTGTAATAATTTCTTCTGTAGAAACATTTTTATCTGCATATCTTAATAATCTTAACATATCAGAATCATATTCAAAATCCATATCTTCATGATGATATACATCTTCCCAATACTTATATCCTTGTTGTTTCAAGACTTCTGCACCAATATGAGCATGCTCTGCCTTGCTGTCTGTAAATTGATACCCGATATCGTGCAACATTCCCAAAATATAAGCATCATCAGGATTTACAGGATATTTGTCCGGTTGTTCTTCTGCTAATCGTTTCATTTCGCTCGCTACTGCATAGCAATGATGTAATTTTTCCAGTTCTAATCTCATGATACATCTCCTATCTAATCTCATTTTTTATTCTTTATTCTTATGATACCCCTGTTTCCTTTATCCAATTACAAATGTCTACAAAATTCATGAAACTAGGATGATTCTACTCTATTAGTAAAAACAGTATCTTCTCATGTTACAAAAATGTATGCGACTCAATAACTTAATCGTTTCATTTTATCGTTCCCCGATTTTTAAATTCGGTTTTGCTGATAAAGATAAGTCACTTACGATTCCATCCATATACCGATAATACCCTGCAGAAGCTATCATCGCAGCGTTATCAGTACATAGAGAAAGCGGAGGATAATATGCCTGATAGCCTTTTTTATCACATTCTTCTTTCATTCGTTCTCTCAATCGAGAGTTCGCTGAAACACCTCCACTTAATACCAGTGCATGATATCCTTTTTCTTCCACTGCTTTGAGTGCCTTATTTAACAGAACATTCACCACTGTCTCTTGAAACGAACAGGCTATATCTTCACGATGAAAATCTAAGCCTTTCATTTTACAAGAATTGATATGATTCAAAACTGCTGATTTCAATCCTGAAAAACTAAAGTTATAGCTGTCATCTTTGTAATATGATTTTGGAAAATCAATCGTGTAACTTCCTTGTTTTGCAAGTACATCCACTTGAGGTCCTCCCGGATATCCCAATCCGATAGCACGTGCAACTTTGTCGTATGCTTCTCCTGCTGCATCATCCGTTGTTTTCCCTAACACAAAAAACTGATTATAATCCTGTACTTCTACAATATGTGTATGTCCACCCGATACAATCAAAGAAATAAAAGGTGGTTTCAACTCCGGAAACGCAATGTAGTTTGCTGCAATATGCCCCTCTATATGGTTCACACCCACTAATGGTTTATTGAGTGCAAAAGAAAGAGCTTTCGCTGTAGATAAGCCCACCAACAACGCACCTGCCAAACCTGGTCCATACGTAACTGCAATGGCATCAATTTCGTGTAAAGGCTTTCCCCATTGTTCTAATGTTTCTTCCAAAACTCTGTTGATGTCAACTACATGGTTTCTGGATGCGACTTCCGGAACTACTCCTCCAAACTTTTTATGAATATCAATTTGTGTCGAAACAACATTTGCAAGAATGGTTCTTCCGTTTTGTATCACTGCTGCTGCAGTTTCATCACAACTGCTTTCAATTCCTAATATTGCTATTTCTTTCAATCGTCTTCCTCCATTGATTTTCTCATAACAATGGCATCTTCATTGTTATCTTTGTAGTATGCTTTTCTGATTCCAACTTCTCTGAATCCATTGTTCTGATATAATGTTTTGGCAGGTTCATTCGAAACCCTGACCTCTAAAAAAAAATCTTTTACACCAAGTTTATTTCCTTCTGCAATCAAATTCTTTAGAAGTTCAGTTCCAATTTTTTGCTGACGATATTCCGGTAATACTGCAATATTGTTGATATTTCCTTCATCCAACACTTGAACAAATCCTCCATATCCCACTACCTTATCGTTATCTAATGCAACAAAGTAACAAGCAGAAGGTTGTAAGAGTTGATCATACAGGGAGCATAAACTCCATGGTATCGCAAAACAAGATAACTCAAGGTCATATACTTGTGTAATATGGTTTTCATTCATTCTTTCAAGTATAATCATTGCTTCCCTTGCCTTTCTTCAAACTGAAGTTCAGCCTGTGATTTTCTCAAGTACACCGGTTCGATATACCCATTTTCTTGTATACCCTGTTGTCCTGCCAATAAACAAACACAGCCGGCTCTCGGATAACACATATCCGGAGGTGCTTTTTGAATTCCATGTGGCAAGTCTTCCCACATAAACACTGCATCTCCCGTTATCATAACATTTTCATAATTTTCACATCGTTGTAAAATATCTGTTTTAGAAAGTACTTCTTCTGTTCCTAAAGAGATGATTTTATTTTCTTCATTTGCCTGATAAAAAGCCACATAAAAATTGTCTCTCTGTGCATCTGTTGTACTGACAATGATATGATTGCTGAATCGATGTACAAATGCCATCGCCTCTAATGTGGAAATACCTAGCACCGGTTTCCCAAGGGCCAATGAAAATGCATTTGCCACACTAACTCCGATACGAATTCCTGTAAAAGAACCGGGCCCGACTGTGCAAGCGATTCTATCCACATCATTCAAAGAAAAATCTACTGATTTCATCATCTGTTCCAAATAGGGAAGTAGTCTCTCACTATGCGTCAATGCGTGATTCTGAATCAACTCATACTTCAATACTCCATCAACAGTAAGTGCAATACTCAGTGATGAGGTAGAAGTATCTATTCCCAAAACTTTCATTCTATATCCTCTCTAACTTTTTGTTATTACTCATAAAATTGTTCACAAAAAACTCGACTCTGCTCAAAACGAATACTTATAGGATTCATATTTATGATTCCAATTCGTTCAAAAACAATCCGATTCGTTTCATTCCTTCTTCGATTTTTTCTCTTGAAGTTGCATAAGACAATCTCACAAAATCATCCGTTCCAAATGCAATGCCGGGTACAACCGCCACATTAGCATATTCCAAAAGTAACTCTGCAAATCTCAAGGAATCTTTTATTTCTATGTTGCGATACTTCTTCCCTTTGCACTGATTGATATTCAACATAACATAGAAAGCACCCTTCGGTTTTTTTACAGACACTAAAGGCAATTGTTCTATTTTTTCTACGATAAGGTTTCTTCTTTGTTCAAATTCCACCTTCATCTGTTCTACGGTCTCTTGTTCTCCCTCCAACGCCTCAATTGCAGCATATTGTGCCAATGTATTCGGATTGGAAGTAGTATGGCTTTGCATACTGGAGATAATTTTTGCAATTTTTGAGTTTGATGCAGTATATCCGATTCTCCATCCTGTCATCGCATACGCCTTCGATACTCCGTTTACAACAATCGTTCTATCTTTAATCTCTTCATTTAAACCGGCAATACTAATATGTTTCCCATCATAGATCAGTTTTTCATAAATTTCGTCGGAAATCACCATAAAATCATGCTTTATTGCAAGATCCGCAATATGCTCCAACTCTTCTTTTGTATAAACTGCTCCTGTTGGATTACAAGGACTATTCAAAAAAATTGCTTTTGTCTTTGAAGTAATTACTTTTTCAAGTTCATCAGCTGTAATTTTGAATTCATGTTCTTCCTTTGTTTCCACAATAACAGGAACTCCGGCTGACATTTTAACCAATTCTGCATAAGTCACCCAGTAAGGACTTGGAATAATCCATTCATCTCCAGGATTGGTAATTGCTTCTACTGCATTTCGAATTGCATGCTTCGCACCGTTTGATACAACAATATCCGTCATTTTGTATTCAAGATGATTCTCTTTTTTTAACTTATCAGCAATGGCTTGTCTCAATTTTGGTAATCCTGATGCTGCCGTATATCCGATATGTCCGTCTTCCAAACATTTCATTGCAACATCACAAATATTTTTTGGAGTTGGAAAATCCGGTTCTCCGGCACTAAAACTGATAACATCCACTCCATTACTTCTTAATTCTGCTGCTTTGGCTGTCACAGCCATAGTTACAGAAGGCTGTATTTGTTGATATTTGATAGAATACTGCATATTGTTCCTCCTAAATTACTTTTCTATTCCTTATTTTTCATAGTACATATTCAATGCATTTTCCAATGCAATCGCTTTGAATTTTTCTTTTCCTTTTTTTGTAATATTCGGATTGATATGCTCCATTCTGATTTGTTCCAATGATTTTCCTTCAACTTCCTCAAAATCTTTAAATCTTCCGAAAGCACCTGAACCCATGATAATTTTTGCACGTTTGACGTGTCCTTTTTTGACTGCCATCGCCACAACACTTCCTCTACCCATAATGGTCTTATGTGCTCCTGAAATTACTTTTCCATATTCTGAAAGCTCTTTCATCGTTGCACGAATACTCTTTAATTGTAAGTGAACCATTACAAATTGCAAAATAATCAATACAACCATTATAACTATTGTAACACCTGTATGTCCCATACATTTTCCTCTTTTCTTCTGTTGTTTATATCTCCTACTGTACTATAGAGTAACTTCTCCGTCTCCGTTTTCATCTAATATGATTCGTTTATATGGTATGGTTTCATCAATAAATGGAAGTCTTACCTTCCCTTGTTCCCACTGACGAATCGCTTTTTGATTCTCTCTTCGTTTTCGAAGTAACGGATTTTCGTTCATTTTATCAAATCGAAATGCACTGTATACACGAACTTCTGCAAAATCTTCAATTTGTAAAAAACCTGCAATTGCTATTGCGTTATACAATGCTCCTTCAAATTGTTCCAAGGATTTTTTGACACTTTCCACTGTCATACATTTTTTAAACTCGACAATTTTCAGTATCCAGCGATCCCCTCTTTGTTCAAACAAAATCGCATCTGCACACTTTAATGTTTTGAGCCAACGAAAAGTCTGCTTATCTGCATTCAAAAAACAAATATTGAAATGATTCAAATGACATACCAATTTTGCCCTTCCCAACTTCTGTGTTTCGGTCAAAATTACAATGCGATCCGTTGCACGAACAGTATCATCCAGATTAAGCAATTGCATTCTCTCTTCAAATCCTACCTTAATCATCGTCTTCCTCCAATTCAATTACTTGATTGATTAACTCATCAATCACATCATTGAATGTAATCGCTGCAAATCCTGTTTCAGAACCCGGTATATTTCTTACAATCGTTTTATCTCCTACAATATCAAACTGATACACTTGAATATCCTTATAGTTCAAGAGCTCTTCTTCTTTCAAACAAAACTTTTTACTCAATTCTGTTCTTCTAGGATGACTATACACTTTCACCAAGTTATTCATTTGTTGGAAGAACGTATCACTGTGTGTCGTAATCCACACATTTTTCTTCTTATTCAGAACCATTGCCAGGATTTTTGCCATCATGGACTGTGCTTTCAAATGTAAATGTTCTTCCGGTTCTTCAATAATAAGTGTCTTAAATGAAGTCTTTTTATCTCTCAAAAACAAAAGAATGGATGAAAGTTCTGTTACAAGTGAAGAGGTCAAATACAACGGGATTTGGTCTTGCATCCCTTCCGCGGTAAAATAAATATTTTTGACAGGCGCATTATCCGTCACAACCTTTCCACGAATGACTTCCTCTTCTATATATTGAATGATATCATCATACTCGTTATCTACCTCGTCTCCCATTGCTACAATCTGGTTCAAAAATTGAATAACCGGTTTCGTAAAAATACTGCCTTGCATCTGTTTATGTCCAAAATGCTGTTTCAAACTTTCATTGATCAAAGTTTTGTAAGTCAACATAAATCCGGTTCTGGACGCCGGCAAAAACAAAGCTTCCTTCGGCTTGTCCACATCCCCAATCAAATCGGAAAAAAGAATTTGCAAGCAACAATTCATCACTCCTCTGAGAACGAATTTTTCCTTTCTACTCTCTACCGTTTTGTCCAGTTTTTGTCTCCAAACTTTAATTTTTTCTTGATCTAAATTAAATTTATTACTATCTAGTAGTTTGATTTCAAAGAATTCTCCTTCAATGTTTCCGTTGAAAATATTAGATAAAATTTCTTTTTTATTATCCATAAAAAATACATTGAAAAATTGAACAAAAGTATGTTTTTCCTCATTGGTCAATACACCGTTATTTTCTTTTTTCAAAACTGTATTCAAAAAGATGTCTCTTGCATTTTGATAGACTTCCCAATTTTGACATTCCTCTATATCCAAATAATCATAGTAATTCTCTTCCATCATTCCCCACAAAAGGGACATCAAGTAACTCTTCCCGCTACTGTTATCTCCTACAAATAAAATCATCGGGCTGATTTGAATTTCCGCTTCTGAAATACGGCCAAAGTTTTGGA
Source organism: Filifactor sp. (assembly GCF_057248345.1). Classification (NCBI taxonomy): domain Bacteria; kingdom Bacillati; phylum Bacillota; class Clostridia; order Peptostreptococcales; family Filifactoraceae; genus Filifactor; species Filifactor sp. The sequence continues at coordinate 22,122 of NZ_DBHIIC010000014.1, forward strand.
TACGTAAACTCCAATTTGTTCTCAAGGTGCTCCCCTCCTTCTTACCATTATATTAACTATTAAATCAAGTAAAATCAATAGTATAGAGGAATAAAGAATAAATAGAGAACAGAAAAACTCTCTTTCCTGTAAAACTAGTTTCTTAATTACAGAACAGAGAGTTCTATCTGACTTATTGCTACTGACGGTTCGTTATCGATGACTCATTATTTTGTTTTTGTAGTTAGTGTAATTCCGGTAAATCCGAACACAAGTGTCAAAATCAAACTGCTATAACAAAAAACAGAAAACATTCCATACTGTAATGTAGACACGCCAAGCATACTTGTAATAAATACCCCGCATACTCCCCAAGGCACTAGAGGATTGATAACGGTGCCGGCATCTTCTAGAGTTCTTGATAAATTCTTAGAATGTAAATTCAATTTGTCATATACCGGCTTAAATGTTTTTCCCGCTAACAGAATACTTAAGTATTGTTCTCCTACGATAAAGTTTACTCCAACTGCTGTCATAACAACGCAAATAGTTGCTCGTGACGGAGAAGTCAATAAGTGGGCAATACTGTCTAAGAGAGTAGGAATAATTCCCAATCCAAATAACAGACCTCCCAAACTAAGTGCCAAAATAACAATGGTGATTGTAAAAAACATACTTTGAATTCCACCCCGTTGAATTAGAGATGCAATGCTTTCAGGTACTCCTTCTTTCGAAAATCCTGCAAACAGAATCTGTCCTATTTCTTGCAAAGAGTAAGCAGAATGTACTTGTGCGAGCACCAGACTGGCAATACTTGTAAAAATAATACTTACGATAGCAGGAATTTTAAAGATGGAGAATAGCAATAGTAATAAGAATGGAAGTAATGCATATCCATGTACCAATCCGGTTGATAAAATATCTTCTTGAAACTGAGCGACACTTTCCAAGTTCCCTACTTCTTTCCAAGGAGATAGAATAGAGAAAGTGATTGCTGAAATCACAAATGCAGGAACAGTTGTATACATCATGTTTTTGATATGTTCAAACAAATCCACACCAACGATGCTCGCTGCAATTCCGGTAGTGTCTGAAAGAGGTGACATTTTATCTCCAAAAAAAGCTCCTGATACAATCGCACCTGCAGTAATTGCAGAGTTTAATCCGAATGCATGAGATAATCCCATCATTGCAACTCCAAGTGTCGCAACTGTGGTCAAACTACTTCCGATTGAAATACCGATAATTGCAGTAATACAAAAAGTGGATAAGTAGAATGTCTTACTCGAAATAATCGTCAATCCATAGTACATCAACGTTGGAATTGCCCCTGACATCATCAGTACAGATATCAAAATTCCGATAAAGAAGAATAGATAAATCGCTCCCATACTTGTAGTGACCGATTGAATCATACTTTCTTGTAAATCTACAAACTGTACCTTACGTGCCATTCCGTACAATACTAAAAATATAATGCTAATCAAAACCGGAATATGAGGTGTCATATTCTCTATCGCTATCATAGGAAATCCTAATAGAATAAAAATAATTCCTGTAATCACCAAAGCTTCGCCAAGTTTCGGTGTTCTGTGTTGTTTCAAATCAAACATAGTATCCTCTCCTTTTCCTCTCTCAACATAACCCTAAACCACTTACAATCCAACAAATACTCCTATCATGCAAATCATTGTTCTCCTAATACAACCTCCTTTTTTCTGATATGTGAAACATACCTCGTATTCTAAGTACTTATAATGATATGTTACAAAAACCACTTGTATTTTGAACTATTCATCCGGCTTTCAAACATTTTCAGTTTCTACAATGAAAAAGCTCCTTGCAGCTTACATTGCAAGGAGCTCATCTAAAGTCATATCGTAAAATTAGAGGCTCCTTTGTCCAATGCAAACAGAGCCACAAATTTTGGTGACTCTCTAATTCTTATAGTAGTAATATTGTTGTTGAAAGCAACAATTAAAACTAGGATTATGTTGTTCTCGGTTTTTACAAATAGTTTGAACTGTCATTTTAATTGCTCCTTTCTAAAAAATAAATTACATAAATTCTAATACGATTTGTACTAACTGTCAATATATATTTCTAAATTTTCTAAAAATATTTATAATTCTCTTCGTCCTTCCAATGCTCGTCCAATCGTCACATCATCAGCAAATTCCAAATTTGCTCCAACCGGTAAACCATGTGCGATTCTTGTCACCTTAATACCAAACGGTTTGATTAAACGAGCAAGATACATTGCTGTCGCCTCTCCATCAATCGTCGTATTCGTTGCAATGATAATTTCCTTAATTTCGGGATCATGCAATCGACTCATTAGTTCTTTAATCCGAATCATATCCGGAGTAATGGATTGAGAAGGAGAAATGGTTCCGTGTAACACATGATATTTTCCATGATACTCCCTGGTTCGCTCCATTGCTGCAACATCTCTGGGGTCTTCTACCACACAGATTGTGCTGCCATCCCTTGTTTTGGAATCACAGATAGTACACGGATTCGCATCGGAAATATTATAACAAACCTCACAATAGGTGATGTTCTCTTTTGCATTCTGCATTGCATTTGCAAGACCAAGCACCTCATCTTTCGGCATATTGATAATATAAAATGCCAATCGTTGTGCCGTTTTGTACCCTATTCCCGGAAGTTTTCCCAATCGTTCAATCAACTGGTCAATATGGTTGGAATAGTGTTGCATTAGAATAGTCCCGGAATATTCATTCCACCTGTCAACTGAGCCATTTTACCGGCAGACATTTCATCAGCAGAACGTAACGCTTCGTTTACAGCAGACAACACTAAATCTTGCAACATTTCAATATCATCCGGATCAACTACTTCCGGTTTGATTTCAATCGATACAATTTGTTTCTTTCCGTTCGCAACTACCTTTACAGCGCCACCTCCAACGGAAGCCTCTACTTCTTTTTCTTCAAGTTCAGCTTGCATTTTTTCCATATCCTTCTGCATTTTTTGAACTTGTTTCAACATATTATTCATATTTCCCGGCATCATACCACCAGGAAAACCGCCTTTTCTTGCCATAATTAAAACCTCCTAATTTTTTGTATATTATACCCTTTTTCCCATACAATTACAAACTTTTACTCCACTTCCAAAGGAATATCCGGAAACTCCCCTCTCAACACGTCAACAATATCTTCTGTCTGTTCTTCTGAAATGTTTTTCATCTCATCTTTGAACAAAAAATTTACTCTGACTGTCTCTTCTAAACACTCGGAAAAGATTTGACTCAACAACTGCACAGTTTCCGGTGTATCAATTCGATTCTTGTGAAATTCGTATGGTCTATCATAAGCAATGTAGATTTGTTGTCCTACAAACCGAACTACTCTTCCCTCTTGAAGCAATGCTTTCTTACTCGCCTCATGACGCTGTTTCAGCAATTCATATATCTCAGGAAATCGATTATTGATTTCGTCCACTTTTGATTTCTCTTGATGAGATAACTCTTCAGGTAATTCTTTGATATCAGTACTTGGAAGGAAATCTTGTTCCTCTTTTTTGCCTTCTTCATCATACTCTTCTACTTGAGAGAAAGTTGGACTCAATACACCATTCTGCAATTTTTGTTCCAGATTCTGTACTCGTTCTCTTAACCTTACGATCTCTTTTTGCAATAGGTTCAACTCTTCTGTATTCGGTGTCATACCACAAGGCATTTCCAAGAAACGAATCAGCTCCACTTCCAAAATAGTAGACGGAACAAAAGAATATTTCATCTCATTTAAAATAAATGCCAATTGTTCAATCCAACGAACGATGTCTGAAACCTCAACAGATTGAAAAACTTGATCCAACTGTTTTTTTTCTTCTCCATTCCACATCTTGAGCAAACTTTCTTTCAAATAATAAAGGAAGTCTACAACAAACTGTTTCATGTCCAAACCGTTTTGATTCAATTCTTCAATTAGTAACAATAACTCCGGAATCTTTTTATCCCTCATAAAGTGGATAAACTCAAGGTATTTTTCTTCTTTCACATCTCCCAACACTTGAATCACTTCTTGTTTTGTCAATTTAGGAAGATTCATCACCTTATCCAAAAGAGACAGAGCATCCCGCATTCCCCCGTCACTTTTTTGAACGATACATTGAACTGCATCGGAATCGAACTCTTTTTTCTCTTGTAAAAGTACTTTTTCCAACTGTTGTGTCAAAATACTGTCATCTATCTTCTTAAAATCAAACCGTTGACATCGAGAAAGTACCGTTGCAGGAATTTTTTGAGGTTCGGTTGTAGCCAAAATAAAAATCACATGGCTCGGCGGTTCTTCCAAAGTCTTGAGCAATGCATTAAACGCACCTTGTGACAACATATGGACCTCATCTATAATATATACCTTGTAGCGCGATATATTCGGCATAAACACAATATTATCACGAATATCACGAATATTCTCTACGGAATTGTTTGAAGCGGCATCCATTTCAATCACATCTAAAGTAGATTGTTCACACGATTTGCATTGATAACACGGCTTTATGTCTCCGGTACAGTTCACTGCTCTTGCCAACACCTTTGCAGTAGAAGTCTTTCCTGTTCCTCTTGGACCGCAAAACAAATATGCATGGTTCACCGTATCCTCTGCAACTTGGTTTTTTAATACAGAAGTAATGTGTTCCTGTCCTACGATATCTTCAAAAGTCTTAGGACGATATACTCGATACAATGCTTGATGCATAATTTCCCTCCATCTATAAATTTCAACCTTAATCTTTCCAAAAAACAATCTATAACTGTTTCCCATGTTGCCAAACAATCTTGTTTGATGTGTACCTTATGATATAAACACACATACTTTCCAAAACACTTCTTTCAAACCAAACTTATATTCTCCAATACACATTAAATCTTAGAGTCTAATACGACCGATTTCAAAAAAATGATTTGTGAATCACTGTTATAGATAAAAACATCCTCTTTCTTCATCTATCTCTATTATGAATACATCTCTTTTACTAAAATATTTTTTGAGCGCAACAACAACAGAATTTTGTCTTTCTCCCTCTTATCAAACTCTTGAACAAATCCAATTTTCATTGTAGAGGCTTGAATTTCAATGGTATTCGTGTGCTCATCCACCCATACTTCCTGGATGTCTTCAAATTTGATAGCATACGCAAACAGATATAGTCCATGGAATACAACAAAACCCTTTTCAGAAATTCCTGTTAAAATTCCACCTGTCAAAATATAGAGATATGCTGAAAACAATGCAAATTTCAAATACCCATGAGTAAGAACTACAGAAACAACCACTGCTACCAAAAAAACAATGTATAACCATTTGAATGTGAATGGTCGTTTATTATAAATTTTCACTTTTGTAAAAAAGTGTAGATGATATAAAATACCTATGATTAACAATACGACAAATCTCATCTCTGTCATATAATCCCCTCCCAAAATTTACCCTTCATTATATCAAATCTTCCTCTTTGTGTAAAACAATACTATTTTCATCCATTTTGGCACTCGCAGAATCCTGTATAAAATCGACAAAATGTTTTATCTCAAATGTTCTTTTGGAGCAAAGTAATCTATCATTCATTTCTTAATACACAAGTACAACAAATTGTCTTATTATTTCTATACTTCCACCTATCAAAAAAGTTAAGTGCTATTTTCTTCTAAAACGTTATCCTTGTATCAAATCTTGAAATTCTATCTCAAAAGAATCAGATAAATCGAACGGATTCAATTCTATTTGGCATCCCAAACGCCCTGCACTCACTACAATCGAAGACTGTTGTTTTGCAGATTCATCAAGAAAAGTTCTATATTGTTTTTTCATTCCAATAGGACAACATCCTCCTTTGATATATCCTGTCACCTTCTGAATATCTGCTTGGTCAATCATCTGAATTGCTTTCTCACCGGTTAACCTTGCACATTTTTTTAAGGCAAGCTCTTCATCAGAAGGAATGACAAACACATAGAACATCTTTGCTCCTTGAGTCACAAGTGTTTTAAATACTTTTTTTGTATCAAATCCTAATTTCTGTGCGACTTCCATACCCGACAAGAAAGCTTTGCTTTCATATTCGTAAGCAACATAATCTATTTTTTTCTCATCCAACAATCTCATTGCATTTGTTTTAATCTGTTTCATATTATCTCCATTTCCCAATCTTTATCAACAGAATGTTACACTTTGATAACATCATCCTAAACTGATATGTATTGCTAATAAACAATAATTCACTCAAAATATCCTTTATATAGTTTGATTATCGTTTTCCATTCCACTTCAATCAATTAACATCACTTCATATACATAACATACCTGTTTTCGTCCATGTTTTGTGATTTCATCTATCAAACTATTATATCACAAATAAATAGAGATACGATATTCTTCCCACTGCTGTAATGATAACTTTCATGAAATAATTTAGGAATGATTAGGGTAAATTCTTAACATTTATGGTATAATGAAGCCAATTTATTACTAAGGAGGGAATGCTATGATTTTAACAACAACACCATCTGTACAAGGACACAATATTATCGAATACAAAGACATAGTTTTTGGAGAAGTGATTACAGGTGCAAACTTTATGAAAGACTTCGGTGCAGGACTCAGAGATTTCTTTGGCGGTCGTGCACAAGGATATGAAAAGGAACTGATTTCTGCAAGAGAAGATGCAATTCGTGAAATGGAAAATCGTGCAAACAAAATAGGAGCCAACGCTATCGTAGGCGTTCATTTTGACTATGAATTCCTTGGAGATACCGGAAGTATGATGATGGTAACAGTTAGCGGTACTGCAGTTGTAATTGATTAAGACAAAAAGTTGTTCCACAATCAACTGTATTTAACACGATTTTGACATAAAAAACGGTTGTATTGTCATAAAGGGTATTAAATCATGTAATCAATTAACTGTCAAAAATATTTGTTGACTGTAAATAACTATGAAACTGATGGTATAGAAATAGTGATACAAACAACAATAAATATTTCTTCATAAAATGGATTTCTGAAAAAACGAACAAAAAAATACCCATCAAATAAAACAATATTAAATTCCTCTTACGTTAGCAGAACCTAAGAGGTATTTTTGTATCTAACTCGAATACAGATGGTTCATTGAATTGATCCCTACACGTTCTTAGTTTAATAATTCAAAAGGAATTCTCTCTTTCGTAATTATCCGATATCTACATTTTTGAAATATCTTTGCTCCTAGAACAGGATTTATCTTGAAAACTGTGCCGTTTTTTTATGGTTATGTAAAAATTCAATTCATATTTATCAAATTCTCTTCTGTCAAACCACAGTGAAAGGTGATACTTTTTTTATTCCTAAAAACTAATCACATTCTCTTGCTCATCTATATATTAGATATTTTAATAAGAGAGCATATTACTAAAAGTCTATCCTCTACATAATTCTACTATAGATTTTTCATTCCCGGAACATCTAAAATACTTTCTTTCTTCTCTATAAATTAGATATTTTAATAAGAGAGCATATTATTAAAAGTCTATCCTCTACATAATTCTACTATAGATTTTTCATTCCCGGAACATCT
>NZ_DBHIIC010000014.1:29787-34523 GCF_057248345.1 Filifactor sp.
AAAATACTCTCTTTCTTCTCTATAAATTAGATATTTCAATAAGAGAGTAAATTATTAAAAGTCTATCCTCTACATAATTCTTTGTGATACAATAGCTATGATGATAAACAAAAATATTGGTTAAGTAAAATCAAAATGAGCGGGGTTTTTATATGAAAATTGACATCCAAAAAACTATTCAATATAAATATATTGTGTACAAATTTAAAAAAGTATCCATGACGAACGACTCATTACAGAGCTTAAGTCAAGAGGATAAGGAGAAGATTTGTATTGATGCTACAAGAAAAACAAGGAAAGCTACCTTGATGTTTGGAATCTTATATTTCTTTACATTCTCCTTTTTTTGGTTCGGATGGATGATGAATCCTGAACATCAAAATAACGCTTTCGTAAAATGGTATCTCGACACATTAGAGTCTGTCTATCCACTTATCAACGGTGATTGGGGTAGTGGGTTGTATAGAAAAAAAGCTACTATTTTGGTGATTTCTCTTAAATTATTTCCAATCTTTATCATCAATCTTCTTCCGCTTTTGATACTGAGTTTATTGGCATCAAATCATTTCTTAACAAAGAGAATAGATGCTGAACGATTACAACAAAATAACCATACCGGGATCAGATAACCTCTCATAATATTCCTTATCAGATTATTGTTCTCTGTTTCCTGATGCAAATTCCAATGTATCGATATCTATCACTTCTCTTACCGGCTGAATCAGAGATTGTTCATACTGCAATTTCCATTTGATCTCTTTATTCGGTTTTCCATCCTCCAATCCTGTAATCGTATTACCGGACTCAATCGGATTGTTGTAATCATAAATATAGTAGAGCATATCATAGGCATGATTCACTATATCATTAGGATTCAAACCGTGAAAATGGTATTGCACATCCGGCAAAAACAAGGTGCTCATTCCCAATGAGTCTACTAACATATCATTCGTACCTTGAATATTGAAGAATCGAATATTTACACCATAGTACAAGAACCTTGCATCCTTCGGCAACTCGCAATCCAATATTTCTTCTCTAGTCAACATTTTTTTAGAGTTTTCAAACACGACTGCCTTACAAGTTGGATACAGGTCGACCAATGCTTCAATATATCCGACTAACAGTTTCGCTCTTTCTTTATAGTCTAATACTGAAGCTAACATATCAGTAGCAAACACTTGATAGCGACATTGTTTCAGTATTTCATCTCCATTCGGACAATTCCATAACTGTGTTTTCGCAATGTCATCCATAATCGGAGTTTTAATTTCACTACAAGAAGTAATCAACAGTTGAGGATGAGCAGTTATCTTATCATTTTCAAAAGACATCTGATAATCACTTGCCTCAAAACATGCCGTTTCTTCTGAATATCCAAAACAATTTACATGATTTAAATGCTTGTCTAAAATTGTCTGAAATAAAGATCGATCCGGCATAGCACATTCTTCTTCCATCAATACATGGATAACGAATACTCCTCCCTGCCTGTCTTCTTTTGTCAAATCTTGTTTCAAAATTTCTCCGTCCATAACATTTCCTCTTTTTATCAAAGTGAATCATCTGATATCATGTCTGTTTTGTATCATGCAAGTTCCAATTCACAAATCTCTCTTACCGTTTCCTTATCATCTATTGCCAAAATTCGAATAAAGTCAAACGCATTTTTCTTTACATCTTCCCAAGAAATAAGCTCTCCGTTGATTGTTTTTAAGCAATCGTTCTCATCTAACTCAAAATCTTCTTTCTCACCTTCAAAGTCTATACTGTAACCGAACTCAATCTTGATTTTAGAGGTTGGTATATCCAACTTACTAAGATCTCTTTTAGATACCGTATCCATATCGAATTCATCACAAAAAAGAGAATTGTATCCGTATTTCGCTTCATCAAACAACAGTATCTCTTTTCCTGTCTTAACACATTTTGCAATTATTTTACAGGGCACTGTCTCACAAGTTTTATCGTCAAAAATCCCGCAAATCATCTTCTCTAAAAACGATTCTCCATACAATTCTCCAAAATAGTAAATATCAAAAAATTCGTTATGCTTTCCATTTTCTTCTTTATTCATAATGGTTACTGTTAAAAAGTCAACTTCTTCTTTTACGATTTTATAGTTTTCTTTCTTTAAGTAAGTTGGAACTCTCATTTTTCTCAATCTCCTTTTTTTCATTTTTTAGAATACCATCTGTTTACTTCATCACTGCACTCATTACAAACAGAATCTTACGAATAATTTTTTCTTCTGTAATGATGTCCTTTAATACTTGGAGCAATCTAATATTAAGTTAATAAATCTTTCCATTATACAATCGGTCAAACTATCTCAAAGCTATGATCCCTCAAATCTCTTTTTTATACTTCTTCCTATTCCCAAAGAGAATGTTGAGCAAAAACTTCAAATTGATTTCCACGGTTTCCGTTAGTAAAAGTTGCTTCAATCGTATAACTTTTCCATAAAATATGTGGGTAAGTTTGCATCATCAACGAAAATTGTCTACCTCCTTTTGCCTCACGATAACTGATAGGTGTAAGTGAAAAAATATCTTTCATATCTGTATGTTCAAAATCATGTATTGATAATTGAGAAATGCTTTTATCACATATTTTGATATCGTTGAATGTCTCACTTTCTGATGAAATACCAAAGTAAGTAATCACACAGTCCTTCAGCATTGCCTCATCTTCATACCTTGGTGTTACATTCACATAGCCATACAATTTGCCATCCTTCACAAGCTCAAACCCTTCCCCGACATAAAGATGATTCTCTCGTGTGTTCACAATCCTATCGTCACCCGTTTTACCTGTAAATGTAAATCCGTTTAAAAGCAATTCATTTGCCATAGTATGTCCGATAACAATCTTTGAGTTACCTACTTCAACAGTAGGTGCTTTGACCGGCACTCCAATCAACATTATAGACAACATAGAAATAACAATGGATATAAAAAACATACCAATCACAGCGCTTGCCGCTGTTGAATAAACTTTGTTGTAAATCTTTTTCCTAAATTTTGAAGAGAAGGAACTTAACCATAAATCCCTCAAATACACCATAATCATTGAAAAACCAATAACAAATTCAGCCGATAACCAAACTTTTACCATATCATTTTGTAAATATCTACCAAATAACACAAAAAAGAGTACAATATTTGATATCACTACTCCAAACACATACAAACGGACATCATTCAATGCCGATATGTCTGCAACATCTCGTTCTCTTGCTAATCCTATTTGTAAATACATCCTACGCACTCTCGTTATTTTCATATCTTTCCCCAGTTTGTACATCCATCTTGGTACATCCTTATTATTTTTTACTGCAATCAAAAGACGAATATATAATGACACCGTAAAAAGTATCGACAGAACCATAGTAAGAAAGAAACCAACTCCTATAATAAAAGATTTCATTCCTATCTCCTTCCTATCTACAAAAATCATGTTTTACACTTGATGGGATATTTTTTCTGATAACTATATTATATCTCAAATTTTCATTCTAAATAGTTATTTTTTTAAATTATTACTCTTTTGAAATACAAATATTTTCAATCGCTTCAACATAATTGGATAAATTACATCCAATTATGTTTTCTCTATCAAGTGTTTTTTCTTCTTTAGAATGTTCAATCATCCTATCTCTTCATTTATGATAACCACTAAAAACTCAATTCAACTATATCCATAATGAATTCTTGAATCTGAGTCTTCTATAATCAAAAAGATTTGTTTTAACTTCTATCATACAAAAGTCCATCAAACCATTTGTACTTTTATTAACTTTTCCATCCATCGAACATTTTACGTGATGTTAGTAGCATAAGATAATTTTAATACGTTATATTCATGTTTTTTAATTTGTAATATTCATACTTTTTTAATTTATAATATTCATACTTTAGATGAAAAAATAACATTTTTTCAAGCGCATGGCTTATTTTCTTTCAGAATACCTATATTTTAAATATACGATTCCTAACATGATAAAGGAAAGCACAAAAAAGGACATCTTCACTTCTGTGAAGATGTCCTCCAAACACTTCCAATAGAAAAACCTTCTCCCGAACAAAGGGATATTCAGATTTGTTCTTGGTTTATCCTATCGTGCTATCTCTTGAATATTCATAGAGAATCACTGTTTATTTGCACTTCTCTGTTCCCCATCCTATTTTTCTAAGATGAAAAAATTTACTCTTTTGTATGTTATCACTTCTAACGAATGACAATTTTATTCTGATTCTGTCAATTCTAATCATCTTAACTACTGACAGTAGTTAACAACACATGGAACTTCAAGAGAAAGTGATTTCTTTTATTTCTATTATCTTTCCTTTTTTCTACGTTTATAACCTACAAAGGTAAGTCCACTTCCCAATAGAAGGAATAAGAACGCAAATAATACAGGATTTACTCCATCTCCCGTTTTTGGAAGATGATGAGCAGATTGAATCACCTTGTTCACTACCGAATTCTTCGAAATTGACGATTTTTTTCTTGTTGTCGAATCGCCTGAAACTGTTATATTGCCATGTGTTTTCGATGAATTTGGTGTTGTCGGTGTTATTCCACCGGAGACTCCTCCCGGAGTTACTGTTCCTCCACCTGGGGTTACTGTTCCTCCGCCTGGGGTTACTGTTCCTCCACCTGGGGTTGTTCCTCCACCCGGTGTCGTTCCTCCTCCTGGGGTTACTGTTCCTCCACCTGGAGTTGTTCCTCCT
>NZ_DBHIIC010000015.1:0-32591 GCF_057248345.1 Filifactor sp.
ATCGGAGGAGCAGACGGCCCAACCTCTATCTTCCTTGCAAACTCATTGGCGCCACATTTGATGGCTCCAATCGCTGTAGCTGCATATTCTTATATGGCATTGATTCCTATGATTCAACCTCCAATTATGAAGTTATTAACAACAGAAAAAGAAAGAAAAATCAAAATGGGACAATTGAGAAAAGTTTCTAAAGTGGAAAAAATCATTTTCCCAATTGTGGTAGTTCTATTCTGTTCTTTATTGTTACCATCTGTAGCTCCACTTCTTGGTATGCTTATGTTAGGTAACTTATTTAGAGAATCCGGTGTAGTAGCAAGATTATCTGATACTGCACAAAATGCCTTAATTAACATTGTAACTATCATGCTTGGTGTTACAGTTGGAGCAACAGCAAACGGAGAATTGTTCCTTCGTTTGGAAACACTTGCAATTATAGCAATGGGATTATTTGCATTTGCTTTCTCTACTGTAGGGGGACTTTTGCTAGGAAAATTGCTTTGTGCACTTACAGGTGGAAAAATCAATCCATTGATTGGTTCTGCCGGAGTATCTGCTGTACCAATGGCAGCTCGTGTATCACAAGTGGAAGGTGCGAAAGCAAATCCAACAAACTTCTTGTTGATGCATGCGATGGGACCAAACGTTGCCGGAGTTATCGGATCTGCAGTAGCAGCCGGATTCTTCTTGCTAGTGTTCGGTTAGAAACTATTTGAATAAGAGTTTAATGTATAGCGAGAGAGTGATTGATACTCTCTTGCTATATGTATAAACAGATGATATTGTATATCATCGAAGATAGCAGAAGAAAATCTTTTGCTACATAAAAAGTCAATTGACATGATTGACAGGAACACATTAATAATCATTTTATTATATTAAATATCTTAAAGGAGGTTTTTTCATTGAATAAGGTATATACACTACATGATGCAATCGAAAAATTTGTACACAGTGGCGACCATATTTCATTTGGTGGATTCACAACTAATAGAAAACCATTTGCTGCGGTACATGAAATTTTACGTCAAGGACAAAAAGATTTTATTGTTGAAGCAGGTCCGGCAGGTGGAGACTGGGACTTATTAATTGGAGAAGGAAGAGTAAAGGCATATATTAACTGTTATACAGCTAACTCAGGATATACAAATGTATCCAGAAGATTTAGAAAAGCAGTTGAAAAAGGCGAAATTCTTATGGAAGACTACTCTCAAGACGTTGTAATGTTAATGTTACATGCTGCATCTTTGGGACTACCATATTTACCGGTTCGTTTGATGATGGGATCAAGTTTGACAGATATGTGGGGAATCAGCAAAGAACAAAGAGAAGCGATTGAAAAATTGCCAGATGATAAATTTGTTTATGTAGAAAACCCATTCAAAAAAGGTGAAAAAGTAGTAGCTGTCCCGGTTCCGGAAATTGATACAGCAATTATTCACGTTCAAAAAGCATCTCCGGACGGAACTTGCTCTATTGAAGGAGATGAATTCCACGATATCGATATTGCAATTGCTGCAAAACATTGTATCGTTACATGTGAAGAGTTGGTAAGCAATGAAGAAATCAGAAAAAATCCTTCTGCTAACTCCATTCCATGTTTTGTTGTAGATGCTGTTGTTCATGCACCAAAGGGAGCACACCCTTCTCAATGTTATAACTACTATGACTATGATAAAAACTATTATATTGCATACGATAAAGCAAGTAAGACTGATGAAGACTTCAAAGCATTCGTTGATGAATGGGTATATGGAGTAAAAACTCATGAAGAATACTTGGATAAATTAGGTGCATCCCGTTTGATTGGTTTGATAAATACTCCGGGACTTGGATATTCAGAAAACTTGAATAAGTAAGGAGGACATAAAAATGGCGAACTACAAAAATTATACAAATAAAGAAATGCAAGCAGTAACAATTGCAAAAACAATTGAAGACGGGCAAATTGTTATTGTTGGAACAGGACTTCCATTGATTGGAGCTTCCCTTGCAAAAAGATGCTTTGCTCCAAACTGTAATTTGATTGTGGAAAGTGGATTGATGGATTGTGCACCAATCGAAGTTCCAAGAAGTGTTGGAGATAACCGTTTGATGGCACACTGCGCTGTGCAATGGCCAAATGTTCGTTTCATCGGATTTGAAACAAATGAATGGTTACATGATGAAAACAGAATGATTGCTTTCATCGGAGGAGCACAAATCGATCCATACGGAAACGTAAACTCTACATGTATTGGAGATTACCACAATCCAAAAACAAGATTTACAGGTAGTGGTGGAGCAAACGGTATTGCTACATTTGTAAATACTGTTATCATGATGCAACATGAAAAACGTCGTTTCATTGACAAAATTGACTATGTAACAAGCCCAGGTTGGATTGATGGACCGGACGGACGTGCTAAATTAGGACTTCCTTCAAACAGAGGACCAATTGCAGTTGTTACAGACCGCGGCGTTTTGAAATTTGATGAAGAAACAAAACGTATGTATCTAGCAGGATATTATCCAACTTCTTCTCCGGAAGATGTAATTGAAAATACAGGATTTGATATTGATGTATCAAGAGCTGTATTATTGGATGCTCCGGATGAAGATGTTATTCGTATGATTCGAGAAGACATTGACCCTGGACAAGCATTTATTAAAGTTCCTGTAGAAGAATAAAAATAGCATTAAGTATATAAAAAATTTTAAAAGGAGTATAACATGGGAGAATATTCAATGAGATCATATTTTCAACAAATGCCTATAGTTGGGAAACCACTAGTAGCTCCAAATGCTGAAAATGAAGAATTAGTAAGAGCGGTAGAAGAAGAAATCAGAAACCTTATTTTTGAAGCACAATCCGCAGGTCGGTCTGATGAGTCTTTAAATGAATCAGGTCAATTGACTGCTATGCAAAGAATTGAAATGTTGATAGATGAAGGAACATGGTGTCCATTAAACAGCTTGTTTGATCCAGCTGGAAATAAACATCATTCTACAGCTATCATTAAAGGTTTAGCTAGAATTGAAGGAAGATGGGCAGTTGTTGTTGCATCCGACAATAAAAAATTAGCCGGAGCTTGGATTCCTGGACAAGCTGAAAATCTTCTTCGTGCATCTGACACTGCAAAAATTTTAGGCATTCCATTGGTATATGTTCTAAACTGTAGTGGTGTAAAATTGGATGAACAAGAAAAAGTGTATGCTAACCGTCGTGGTGGTGGTACACCATTCTATAGAAATGCAGAATTACAACAAATGGGTATTCCGGTAATCGTAGGTATTTACGGAACTAACCCTGCCGGTGGTGGATACCACAGTATCAGTCCAACAATCCTAATTGCTCATCAAGATGCAAATATGGCTGTAGGTGGAGCAGGAATCTTAGGAGGTATGAACCCAAAAGGATACATCGATCAAGAAGGTGCTGAACAAATTATTCAATCTAACTTGAATGCTGTAAAACAAGCGCCTCCTGGAGCAGTTGGTGTTCACTATGCTGAAACCGGATTCTTTAGAGAAGTATATGAAGAAGAAGAGGGCGTAATTGCAGGAATTCGTAAATACATGAGCTACCAACCTGCTTACGATTTAGAATTCTTCCGTGTAGATGATCCAAAACCACCACAATTTGATCCTGAAGAATTATACAGCATTGTTCCAATGAATCCAAAAAGAGCATACAATATGTATGATGTGCTTGGAAGAATCTTTGACAACAGTGAATTCATGGAATTCAAAAAAGGATATGGTCCTGAAATGATTACAGGATTTGCTAAGATGGACGGATTGTTGGTGGGGGTTGTTGCCAATGCACAAGGACTTTTGATGAACTATCCTGAATACAAAGAAAACTCTGTTGGTATGGGTGGAAAACTTTATCGTCAAGGTTTGATTAAAATGAATGAATTCGTTACACTTTGTGCAAGAGATAGAGTTCCTATGGTTTGGATTCAAGATACAACCGGAATAGATGTTGGAGACGACGCAGAAAGAGCAGAATTGTTAGGATTAGGACAATCTTTGATTTACTCTATCGAAAACTCCGGAATTCCACAAATGGAAATTACATTACGTAAAGGTACAGCAGCAGCTCACTATGTACTTGGTGGACCTCAAGGAAACAACACTAATGCATTCTCCTTGGGAACAGCGGCTACAGAAATTTATGTAATGTCAGGTGAAACAGCATCTGTTGCGATGTTCTCCAGACGTTTGGTGAAAGACTATAAAGCGGGAGAACCATTGGATGGAACAATTCAAAAAATGAATGAATTGATTGAATCTTATACAGCAAAATCAAGACCAAGCTTCTGTGCACAACATGGTATGGTTGATGAAATTGTTGATATGACAATGTTAAGAAATTATATCCATGCTTTTACAAATGCATCTTATCAAAATCCAAGATCTATTTGTGCAATGCATCAAATGTTGACACCACGTGTAATGCGTGATTTTGAAACTTTTACAAAATAAAGAATTAACTTCATATTCTACAAATTTGTCCTGTGTCGAAAGATACAGGACAAAATTTGTGTTTATCAAAATTTTCCAGATCATCATCTTGTGTATGGACAAACTACATATTAAGAAACATATATTATATTGAATAGTTTACAAAAAACAGAAGATAGAATCTCTGATTTGGTTGAAACAAGACTGTATTTGTGATAACATAAATAGGTGAGGGATATACCTTTTTAAATGATATTCGTAACTTAAGATAGTTTATTTTTTGTGATATAGGGTATCTTTAGAAGGTAATATGTTTTATGTATCATTAATTTAAGGAGTGGAATATGGGGGATACAGTTTATACTATGGGAGTTGACATAGGCTCGACAGCTTCCAAGGCTATTATTTTAGAAGGTGGTAAAAAAATTTTAGACCACATTACAATTGATGTAGGAGCCGGAACTTCCGGACCTTCTCGTGCAATTAATGGCGTTTTGGAAAAGTGTGGATTAACGAGAGATGATATTCAGTATATTGTAGGTACAGGATATGGTAGAAACTCTTTAGAAGAAGCAGATTTCCAAATGTCAGAGCTTTCTTGCCACGCAAGAGGAGCTTACTTTTTATTTCCAAGGGTTCATACTATTATCGATATAGGAGGACAAGATGCGAAAGCTCTAAAAATTGGAGAGAACGGTATGTTAGATAACTTTGTAATGAATGATAAATGTGCTGCCGGAACAGGACGATTTTTGGATGTTATAGCGAAAGTTCTTGAAGTTGAAGTAGGGGACTTACAAAGTTTGGATGAAAAATCTACAAAAGATGTTACTATCAGTTCTACATGTACAGTTTTTGCCGAATCAGAAGTTATTTCTCAATTAGCAAAAGGAACAAAAATTGAAGACATTGTAAAAGGAATCCACACTTCTATCGCAAGTCGTGTAGGTAGTTTGGCAAAACGTGTAGGAATTCAAGACGATGTTGTAATGACCGGTGGAGTTGCTTTAAACAAAGGTATGATTAGAGCATTAGAAAAAAATATTGGTCATAAGATTCAAACAAGTCAATATTGCCAATTAAATGGTGCTTTAGGTGCCGCATTATTTGCTTATCAAAAATATCAAGCAGCTTTACGTAAGGGTGAAAAATAAGCAACTAATTGCTATAGTATAGATTTTACAATTTAAGAAAGTATTTAAAAAATTAGGGGGAGGTAAACAATGGCTAGTAAAGTATTAGAAAAAATTCCGGGAAAAAAACCAAGACCGATTGAAGGACATAAACCGGCTGCTGCAGTTTTGAGAGGTGTAGTAGATATGGTATATGGAAAGGCTTGGGAAGCAAAAAAAAGAGGTGAATTGGTTGGTTGGAGTTCATCTAAATTCCCAATTGAGTTAGCAAAAGCATTTGATTTGAATGTTGTATATCCTGAAAACCATGCAGCTACTACAGCAGCGAAGAAAGATGGATTGAGACTTTGTCAAGCAGCAGAAGATATGGGATATGATAATGATATTTGTGGATACGCAAGAATCAGTTTGGCGTTTGCTGCAGGAGAACCTACAGATGCTCGTAAAATGCCACAACCTGACTTTTTGCTTTGCTGTAACAATATCTGTAATATGATGACAAAATGGTATGAAAATATTGCTCGTATGCACAATATTCCATTGATTATGATTGATATTCCATTTTCAAATACAGTAGATACACCGGAAGAAAAAGTAGATTACTTAATTGGACAATTCGACCATGCTATTAAACAATTGGAAGAATTGACAGGCAAAAAATTTGATGAAAAGAAATTCGAAGATGCTTGTGCAAGAGCAAACAGAACTGCTTCAGCATGGCTAAAATCTTGTAATTATATGGCATATAAACCATCTCCATTGAGCGGTTTTGACTTGTTCAATCACATGGCTGATATCGTAGCTGCTCGTTGTGAAGAAGAAGCTGCACTTGGTTTTGAATTACTTGCTCAAGAATTCGAACAATCAATTAAAGATGGTACTTCAACATGGGAATATCCTGAAGAACACAGAATTCTATTTGAAGGAATTCCATGTTGGCCGGGACTTAGACCTTTGTTTGAACCATTGAAGAATAATGGAGTTAACGTAACTGCAGTTGTATATGCACCTGCATTCGGATTCAAATACGAAAATATTCGTGAAATGGCAGCGGCGTACTGTAAAGCACCATGTTCTGTATGTATTGAAACAGGTGTTGAATGGCGTGAAACTATGGCAAAAGAAAACGGAATCAGTGGGGCGTTAGTAAACTACAACCGTAGCTGTAAACCATGGAGTGGTGCAATGCCGGAAATAGAAAGAAGATGGAAAGAAGACTTAGGAATTCCTGTTGTTCACTTTGACGGAGACCAAGCAGATGAGAGAAACTTCTCTACAGAACAATACAATACAAGAGTACAAGGTTTAGTAGAGATTATGGACGAAAGAAAAGCAGTACGTATGGAAAATGGTGAAGAAGTTTATACAAACTTTGAGAACACAAAAGAAACTGACTGGTCAAAAACAACAATTGAATAGGAGGATAAAGAGATGAGCGAAGTAAGAGAATTATTAGATCAATTCAAATACTATGCCAACAATCCAAGAAAACAACTGGATAAATATTTGGCAGAAGGAAAAAAGGCAGTAGGTATTTTTCCATATTATGCACCGGAAGAAATTGCACACGCAGGTGGATTAGTTCCTTTTGGAGTATGGGGAGGACAAGGTCCTATTGAAAAAGCAAAAGAATATTTTCCAACTTTCTATTATTCATTGGCACTTAGATGCTTAGAAATGGCATTGGACGGAACATTGGACGGTCTTTCCGCATCAATGATTACAACATTAGATGATACTTTGAGACCTTTTTCTCAAAACTATAAGGTAAGTGCCGGACGTAAGATTCCAATGGTATTCTTAAATCATGGACAACACAGAAAAGAAGAATTTGGAAAAAAATACAATGCAAAAATATTTGATAATGCCAGAAAAGAATTGGAAAAAATTTGTGATGTAACAATTACAGATGAAAGCTTAAAGAAAAGTTTTGAAATCTACAACGAAAATAGAGCAGAAAAAAGAAGATTTATCAAATTAGCTGCTGATCACCCACAAACAGTAAAAGCATCTGATCGTTGCCATGTTTTAAAAAGTGGATACTTCATGTTAAAGGAAGAAAACAATGCACTGTTGAAAGAGTTAAATGATAAATTGGAAGCTATGCCAAAAGAAGATTGGGATGGCGCAAGAGTAGTAACAAGCGGTGTTATTGTAGATAACCCTGGATTATTGGAAGTATTTGATAATTACAAAATTTCAGTTGTTGCAGATGACGTAGCACATGAATCAAGAGCTCTAAAAATCGATATTGATATGACAATAGAAGATCCGATGATGGCATTGGCGGATCAATTTGCAAGAATGGATGAAGATCCGATTCTTTACGATCCTGATATCTTTAAGAGACCAAGATATGTAGTAGATTTAGTAAAAGACAATGATGCTGATGGATGTCTACTATTTATGATGAACTTCAATGATACAGAAGAAATGGAATACCCATCATTGAAACAAGAATTCGAAAAAGAAGGAATTCCGTTGATTAAAATGGGATATGACCAACAAATGGTTGACTTCGGACAAGTAAAAACACAATTAGAAACATTTAATGAGATTGTTCAAATGAACCGTTTCTAAGATGAGAAAAAAGATTTGATAAATATTATGTAATCAACAAAAAGCATCAAAACTGTTTATGTCAGTTTTGGTGCTTCTTTTGTATTGTGTCTGATAAGATAAAATTTTGATCATGTAAAAAAGTGCATTTTCAAATAAACTTGAAAAATAGTAAAGACTTGCAAAAATCAAATGGATGACTATTTGTTTTCCTTGTTTGAGTATTCCTTTAAATTGTTGATTTAATATATAGTATTAGAAGAAATTGTTTAGCCAAATGCCGTATACCTATCGTCATTATATTCATGGTAGTATTTGAATTTCGTAGCAACAGAAATCAATTAACAAATATTATTTTAACCCTTGAATAGAGATAACTAAAATGATACTATGATTATAGGCTTAGTCAATTGCATTTTATAAGTAATAGTAAGAGATGAGTTTATAAATAACAATGGTAATGTAAAAATTTTAAGTATTTTGTTGTTGTTAGTCATATTAGTTTTTCCCACGAATTATGAAGATAGAAGTCATAGTGTAGAAATACCTGGAAATCCTGTAACTTCTATTATAAAATCGTAAATTGAAAATGGTTGGTATTGGAAGGAGGTGGAGGATAAGCTGTTGGAAAAAAAGAAATTAGATTATTTGTCCAGAGTTTCTTCTTTTTTGCTATTAATGTCTATTTTGCTTGATCGTGTGTTTGATTATGCTGTAGTATATGTATATTTGCCTAAAATAGTAGGAGTTGTGCTGATTGTTGCTTATAGTTTGAATATGATTTATCAATATCGCTATGCAAAAAGAGGAAAGAAATATACCATTGATATGATTTTTGATATTGGTGTGATATGTTTGTCAATCTATATGATTGTATCATGATTTGATTGTAACAAATGGGATGTTAAGAATGCAATTTGACTAAACTGAATAGTTGTAAATGCATAGTAAGAAGTATGGAGATAAATACAGTAACAAAAAAGGAGTTCATGTTACCTCTTTTTTAGAAAACATGAACTCCTTTTATATTGTCATAAAAATGATTTTTTATTTTATTCTGATTTTATGCTCTTCTAAGTTTCTTTGTTAAGATAACCCATAAACTTCCTGCGATACAAACAGAAGAATAGGTTCCTACTGTGATTCCTGCTAACAACGGAAGTGTGAATTCACGAATGGATTCTACACCCATAATGTATAGAGATAAAATTGCAAGCAGTGTTGTTAATGAAGTATTGATTGAACGTGTTAATGTTTGTGAAATTGATTTATTTACAACTTCCTCCAAGTTACTTCTTCTACCGCCTAATTCTTCACGAACACGGTCAAAGATAACAATAGTATCATTGATAGAGTAACCTACTACTGTAAGCATTGCTGCTACAAACGGTGAGTTAAGAGGAATTCTAAATAATGCGTAAACTGCGAACACAACCAAAACATCGTGTAACAATGCTACGATTGCGGCGATTCCATAAGCTAATTCGAAACGGAATGAAACATATAACAACATACAGAAGGTTGCAATCAATACAGATGTAAATGCTTTATGTTTAATTTCATTTCCTACAGTCGGTCCAAATTGAGATGATTTGTAGAATGCATCATCTGTTAAGTTATATTTTGTTTTGAATTTCTCAAATACTGCTTTACGTTCGGCATTATCCAAATCTTTGATTGTTTTTAATTCAATCGAATCTTTGTTTTCTCCCAAGTAAGTGATAGACATAGTTGAATCAATTTCATCAGTGATTTGTCTGATTTCTGTTGTTTCAACATACTTTCCAAGATTGATTCCCATTGTAGTACCTCCTGTAAAGTCGATACCATAGTTCAATCCTGAGAAGGTAGACATTGCTAATCCAATTACGATAACAAGAGCCGATATAGAGAAGAAGATTTTTTTCTTACCAACAAAATCGAAGATTTTAGATTCTTTATCCATTCCTACTGTCACACCAAAATATTCTGTCTTTGTAATATGGAATGCATTGATGAATGATTTTAACAATAGTTTAGTAATGAATACTGCTGTGAAAATAGAGGCAAGAATCCCTATCATCAATGTTAATGCAAACCCTTTAATAGGACCGGTACCAAAGTAGTATAATACAACGCCGGCAATAAAAGTTGTGATTTGAGAGTCTAAAATAGTAGAAAGTGCTTTAGAGAATCCGCTTTCGATAGATACACGAATGGATTTCCCTTTTCTCATTTCTTCTTTGATTCTTTCAAATACAATAACGTTCGCATCTACTGCCATGCCGACTGATAGGATAGCCGCAGCAATTCCAGGTAATGTCAATGTGGCGTGTAATGCAGCATAAGTGTATGCAACGATTAACATGTATGCAACTAGTGCAATATCAGCAATCAATCCAGGTAAACGATATACAACAAGCATTAACAACATAACTAAAAGAATTCCTAAAATAGCTCCTTTAATACTGTTTTGAAGTGCTTTATCACCAAGTGTAGCTGTAGTAACGGAACTTTCAAGTTCTTTGAAGTTTACAGGCAAAGCACCACCGCGAATTAAGCTGGATAATGTACTTGCACTTTCATAAGTGAAGTCTCCATTGATTTCTGCATTTCCATTTGGAATGACACTCTGTACAGATGGTGCAGAGATTAGTTGATCATCCAAAATAATCATAATCTTACCTTTTGTAGGAGCAAGTTCAGCAGTTGCTTGTGCAAAAGCTTTTGTACCTTCATCATTAAATTCAAGTGTAACAACAGGAATTTGTGTTTTAGGATCAACAGCAACTTTAGAGTCTTTTACTTCTTTTCCGGTTAATACCACACTTCCATCTTCTTTTACAAACATCAATTGTGCAGTTTTACCAATAGAAGCCATAGCTTCTTCCGCATTATTAACACCCGGAAGTTCGATACGAACTCTTTTTTCGCCTTCACGTACGATAGAAGGTTCTGTTAGCCCCATTGCATCGACTCTTTTTCTAAAAACTGCAATGGTTTGGTCCATAATACGGTTTAATTCATCTCCGGTTGCATCGGTTTCTGCTTCATATACAACATAGAAACCGCCTTTTAGGTCAAGACCTTGACGAATTTGTGATTTCACATCTCCAAATGTCCTTGAGCCAACATTAACTCCTTTGATTGCAGCTAAGCCAAATGATGCAATCAGTAAGAGAACAAGAAAGAATATGGACATACTCTTTGTCTTACTTTGTTTCATAATAATATTCCTCCTAAAAATTTATTTAATGTATTCTTTTGATAATTCAACATATCTTTTCGCGCTTAGTTCAATATCTATTTTTTCCTCTTCAGTAATCTTACGAATAACTTTACAAGGATTTCCATACGCTACTACGCCCGGAGGAATTATCGTATGTTCCGTCACCAAGCTTCCTGCACCTATGATAGAGCCTTCGCCAACAACAGCGCCGTTCATTAAAATACTACCCATTCCTATCAACGAGCCATCTCTTACTTTTGCACCGTGTATAATTGCGCCATGGCCGACAATGACATTATTTCCAATCTCTACAGGATAACCCGTTGTGGTATGTACAACAGATTGTTCTTGGAAACAAGTACCACTCCCAATAGTGATGGAATCAAGGTCACCACGAATCGTCGCATGGAACCAAACACTGCTGTCATCTTCAATGGATACATTTCCAACCACATCAGAACTACCTGCAATGAAACAATGTTGCGATAAATCGGGATTGAATGTCCCATATTCTTTAATCAAGATAAAAACCTCCTTTGCTGAAATACATTTTTGTAGAATACATTGAAATATCCATTATTACTAAAATAGATATTTCCAACCATAACTTCTTTATTATACCTAATTTTAAGGTAAAAATCAATTGAATTCCTTAGTCATTTCGGTATGTTAAAAGAAATTTTTTTATATGTTATTGTTCATTTATTCTTCGTATTCCCCAACGTTCTATGGAAAGTTTAGTACGATCAGATCCGACTTCAATAGTTGCTGTAGTATCAGATAGTTTTACAATACGACCATTGATTCCGCCAATTGTCGTGATGTTATCACCTACCTTAAGATTTTGTCTCATGGTACGAATTTGTTTATCTTTTTTTCGTTGTGGACGAATGATAAGAACATAGAAAACTCCTAACATAAAAAAAGGAAATCCGTAAAAGAGAAGTTGTGGCATGGACATTCTTATTACCTCCTAATGTGTGATGTTTTTAAAATAGAAAAGAAATCTTGTAAAAACAGAACTCTAAATGTTGTTTTAAATAAGTTTTTAACATAATTACTTCTAAAAAAATAATACAATACTTTGTAATGAAATTCAAATATTATTTTTATTTAGATGGATATCTCAATAGGTTGATGCATTGCACGAATAGAAAAAAATAACATACATTCAAATGGTTTGGTATCGTTTGATTTGAATAAAGCAACATAAGAATATCATCAAACTAGATGATTGTATTGGTGATGTATCAGGCTCATCAAAAATAAGAAACTGAGTAATCTGATTTCTATGTAGAAATTGACATGGTTCTCTCTGATCTAATAATGCAAATATAATATTATTGTTTCATTCGTGAAATGAGTAGTTATTGTTTATCTATCGTATACATAAAAAAAGTAAGTTATATGCAAAAAAGAGAAAGATAAATTTCTCTTTCTCTTTTTTATGTCCCCTTTGAACAGTTTATTTATTTTTTTGAATGTTAAATGTATTTCTCTCCCAAAATACACCTTCTGTATATCCTTGTATGCAATTGTTGACTTCAGCCATTTCCAGTCTTTTTTCTGTCCAAACACAGTATTGTGGATTCTGTTCAATCCCTACGAAGTGGCGGTTTAATTTTTTGGCAGTAACAGAAGTGGAACCGGAACCTAAAAATGGATCAAAGACAACATCTCCTTGGTTGGAACTTGCAAGAATTAGTTTAGCAAGAAGTTTTTCAGGTTTTTGTGTTGGATGTGCAGTATTTTCGGGCATTGACCAATAAGGAATTGAAATGTCATCCCAAAAATTAGAAGGATAAGTATTTCGAAATTTCCCTTGTTCCGTTTCTTCCCAATCCTTTGGAGTTCCATTTTTTCTATAAGGTGCAAGAACTCTTCTTCTGATTTTGACATCCTCTACATGAAAAGTAAAGTTTTTTGATTTTGTTGCAAACCAAATATCCTCCATTCCATTTTTCCAGTTGTACATTGCACCTCGACCTTTTTCTCTCTGCCATGTAATCCTATTTTGCAAGAAAAAGTATTGTTTGAGTATGTCTCCTATGATAAGACTGGATTTCCAATCACAACAAACGTAAATACTGGCGGTATCTTTTAAGAGTGGAATTACTTTTTGAATCCACTGTTCCGTATAGTTTTTATAATCAGTATCATTCAGTTGTTTGAATTGCTTACCGTTGAAATTTTTGTCCATATTATAGGGAGGATCTACAATAAGCAAATCAACGAACTGTTTTGGAAGATATGGTATCGTTTCAAATGTGTCGCCCAAAATTGTTTTATCTAAAATGGATGATAGAGGAGCAGTTTGTTCGAGTGTGATACATCGATTTAAGTATTTCCTTCCTTCTTCAATGCTTAAATCTATGGTTTTGTTTCTAGTTGCTTTCATAATAGTTTCCTCTCTTTTTGATGAGAGATTAGAAGATAATCGTTTGACGTAAAAAAGAAAAAGTTTATCAGCTAAGACAAACATTTCTCCGTATATTTGAGAGAAAGAGGTCTATTGTTGATATCCGTAATTTTCAAAAAATTCTTTTCTAAAATCAAGAAGTCTGTCTTCTGAAATTGCATCTCTAATCTGTTTCATCAAGTTAACTAAAAAATGAAGGTTATGTGTTGTAATCAACCGTGCACCTAATATTTCATTGGTTTTTACAAGGTGACGAATATATGCGCGAGAATAGTTTTGACATGTGTAACAACTACAGTGTGAATCTAACGGCTCAAAGTCTTCTGCATAGGTTGCATTTCTTACCACAACTTTTCCTTGACTTGTCATGGCAGTTCCGTTTCTTGCGATTCTTGTTGGAAGAACACAATCGAACATATCGATACCACGAATTACTCCGTCAATCAAATCATCAGGAGAACCTACACCCATCAAATATCTTGGTTTGTCTGTAGGAAGGAGAGGAGCAGTATGTTCCAAAATATCTCTCATCATCCCTTTTGATTCACCAACGGACAGACCCCCGATGGAATATCCCGGAAAGTCAATTTCTTGTGTTCTCATCGCAGATTCGTATCTCAAGTCTTTATACATTCCACCTTGAACAATACCGAATAATGCTTGTATGTCAGATTTTTGGTGAGCTTTTTTTCCTCTTTCCGCCCATCTCAGTGTTCGTTCCATAGAATTTTTGGTATAGTTGTAATCGGCCGGATAAGGTGTACACTCATCAAATGACATAATAATGTCAGCTCCCAGCGCGTTTTCAATCTCCATCACTTTTTCAGGAGAGAGGAAATGTTTGCTACCATCTAAATGAGAACGGAAGGTAACTCCTTCTTCAGTTATTTTTCTTAAATCACCTAAACTAAATACTTGAAAACCTCCTGAATCTGTTAAAATTGCTCGATCCCAATTCATAAATTTGTGTAATCCGCCGGCTTTTTCAACAAGGTGGTGTCCAGGTCTTAAATAGAGGTGATAGGTGTTGGATAGGATAATTTTAGCATCCATTTGTTTCAGCTCTTCCGGTGTCATGGATTTGACTGTAGCTTGTGTCCCGACAGGCATGAATATGGGAGTATCTATTGTACCGTGAGGGGTATGAAGTTTTCCTAGTCTTGCACCGGATTGTTTACATACTTTAATCAATTCATATTTAATAGCGTTCATAATTCCTCCGAATCAGTTCATCAATAGGTAAGGTGTTCAGTTGTGAATAAACATTGCATCACCAAAACTGAAAAAACGATAGTTTTGTTCAATCGCTGCTTTGTAGGCGTGCATAATAAATTCTTTGTTTGCAAGTGCGCTGACAAGCATCAATAGTGTAGATTCCGGAAGATGAAAATTTGTAATTAAGGCATCTGCCATTTGGAATCTGTAGGGAGGATAGATGAAAATATCAGTCCAACCGGAAAGTTCAGCAATTTTTCCGTCGCAAGCAGAGGATTCTAACGTTCTAACAGATGTGGTACCCACACAGATAATACGCCTTTTCTGGGCTTTTGCTTGATTGATTCGTTCAGCAACATCTTTTTTGATTTCATAGTACTCTGTATGCATGTGATGTTTTGTCACATCTTCTACCATAACAGGACGAAATGTACCAAGTCCTACATGAAGAGTTACATATTCTAATTGAACACCGATATTTTGTAATTCTACAAGAAGTTCATTGGTAAAATGCAATCCAGCTGTTGGAGCTGCTGCGGAACCGTCTACTTTGGAATAGACGGTTTGGTATCGCTCTTTATCTTCCAATTTTTTGTGAATATATGGTGGAAGAGGCATTGTACCAAGCATATCAAGTATCTCTTCAAATACTCCATCATATAGGAATTCAATGATTCTAATTCCTTCTTCTTTTATTTCTTTTACAACAGCAGAAAGTGTTTGGTGAAAAAAGATGACATTTCCTACTTTCAAGCGTTTTGCCGGTTTTGCCATGACTTCCCATGTAGTCAAGTCGATTCTTTTTAATAGGAGCAGTTCAATATTTGCTCCGGTATCTTCTTTTGTTCCAAAAAGACGTGCCGGTAATACACGAGTGTTATTCATAACCAACACATCTCCTTTTTTGAGATATTGTGTAATGTCTTTGAAATGCTTATGTTCTATCTCCCCGGTTGTTTTGTTCAAAATAAGCAATTTAGAAGAATCTCTTTCTTTAAGTGGTTCTTGAGCAATACATTCTTCAGGTAAATCATAATAAAAATCTTTTGTGTTCAATGTGGTAAAAATCCTTTCTTTAGTTAAGTGGATGACAAACTCGCTTCTTATTTTACAATAACACCTTTAAAATAATAAGAGATAATGTCTTGATAGTTGTTCCCATTTTTTGCTATAATATTTGCACCGAATTGGCTCATCCCGACACCATGTCCAAAACCATGACCTATAATCACGATAGGGTCAGATGAAGTGACTTGTATCAGACCGCTTGGTAGGAATATTGGCGAGGATGATTTTTTGTTTAACAAGTTACTTAAATCTGCAAAAATAGCATCTAAATCATTCGATAAAGTTCTTGGTGAGGCTGTATTGTCTGCAAAATCAAAATACATACTTTTGATTGCAGTGTTTCCAATCAGTCTTCTAAAAGATTCTTTTGTAAAACTTTTATTTCCTGATGTGCCATAGATTGTCAATTTTTTTACACGCCCATTTTCTGTCCTTTCATCAATGGAGATTTGCTTAATTGTTCCGACAGATTGACCGGAACGAGACAGGATTCCTTCGAGTTTTGATTTGCTGATAGAATAGGTCCAAGTTGCATAAGAACCGTTGCTTGAAAAGGAATCGTTTACTCCTACCAGATAAGGTTTGGTCATTCCCCAAATATTTTCACTGCTCTCTGTTTGTCCACCACTTTCTGAATGGAAGAAGAGAGATGCGATTTCTCCATTGTAGTATCCGAGTTCTCCGTTTGTGTCATCTACTGCACGATTTGTTCTTTGATCTTCAGCGGCAATTCCTCCGTATACCTGAGAGGTAGTTGTGGTATCCAAATCAAATCCATATTTTTTGAATTTACCCATATTTGTGATGGTAAAGTTTCGAGAACAAATTGCCTGTGCCTTAAGAGCATCCATTTCCCACTCAGGAGGAATCTCTTTTGGTAATACACCATAGAGGTAATCTTGTAGACCTATATAGTTGATTGCAGTCAAAGAAGAGTTGTTTGATATAAGTTCCAATTCTCCACGATACTCTTGTTTCTCTATTTTAAAACGATTTTTTGGAGAAGATAGAGTAATGTTTTGTTTAGGAGCAAAGGCAAATAGAATGGAGTCATTTTGTTTTACAAGTACTACAGGGATAGAAAGATTGTTTTTATTAGATTGAGTTGCGCTAAAATAGGAATCCTTGTAATAACATGCAAAACTTGTAGAAGAGGCTTTCTCTGCTTCTTTTTCTGTGGAATACGAGCCGTTAAGAGTGACAAAACCGAGCTCTACCCGATTAGCAGTCCGATTAGAAGAAAAAATCGGAACAGAGTTTTGGTTTAATTGTACTTGGTCGATATTTACAGAATAATTATTTTTAGCACCGGATGCATACTTCAATCCAATTCTAACTTTATAACCATTGTCATAATTGTTATTTGCAAAACTTACTGTATCGTTACATAACACTAATACCATCAAGATGAGTAGTATTCTGTATCTTTGTTTCATAATAATCTCCTATTTTTTATCAGATATTTCAAAACCGAAATGACGATAAGATTGTTCTGTAGCAATTCTCCCTCGAGGCGTACGATTTAAAAAACCTTTTTGGATAAGGTAAGGTTCATACACTTCTTCTACAGTTTCTCTGTCCTCTCCGATAGAGGCTGTTAATGTTTCAATTCCAACAGGTCCTCCCGAGAATTTCTGTATAATACTACATAGTATTTTTTTATCTACAACATCCAATCCTTGTTCATCTACTTCAAAAACAAGTAAAGCCTCTTGTGTGATTTCAAGAGAAATATTTCCATCTCCTTTTACTTGTGCATAATCCCTTACTCTTTTCAATAGACGGTTTGCAATTCGTGGTGTACCTCTCGAGCGTTTTGCGATTTCTTCAGCTGCCTGCTCTTCGATATAGATTTCTAAAATTTGTGCAGAACGAGAAATAATTTTTTTCAGATTTTTTGTAGAGTACAACTCTAAATTTAAGATGACGCCGAAACGATCTCTTAAAGGAGAAGTTAACATCCCGCTTCGTGTCGTTGCACCTATCAATGTAAATTTCGGCAAATCAATTCGAATTGAACGTGCTGATGGTCCTTTTCCTATAATGATATCAAGACATCTATCTTCCATTGCAGGATATAAAATTTCTTCTACAGTGCGATTCAATCGATGAATTTCGTCTATAAACAGTACATCTCCGTCAGACAGATTTGTCAAAATTGCAGCAAGATCTCCTGATTTTTCAATTGCAGGGCCTGAGGTAATTTTGATATTGGAACTCATTTCATTTGCAATGATATAAGACAAAGTTGTTTTTCCAAGTCCGGGAGGACCGTAAAGCAATACATGGTCTAATGATTCACCGCGAAGTCGAGCTGCTTGGATAAAAATATCCAGTTGTGATTTTACTTTATCTTGACCAATGTACTCATCTAATGTACGTGGTCGTAGTGAATAGTCCGTTTCAATATCTTTTGTTTGAAAAGACGAACTAATCAATCTTTCATTATCTTCAAACATAAAAGTCTCCATTCTATTTTATTATTTCAACACTCTATTAAACTTTACTCAGCTTAGAAAGTGAAAGTGAAATCAGTTCATCAAGAGATTGAACTGTATGTTCCTGTTTCACTTTTTGAACGGCATCGTAAGATTCATTTTTAGAAAATCCCAAACTTACAAGCGCATCTATCGTGTCGTCTTCTATTTGGTTAACAGGAGCTACTGTATCTATAATGTTATTCTCAATTTCAAAATATGAAATTTTATCCTTTAATTCCAATACAATTCGTTCCGCCGTTTTTTTTCCAAGTCCGGAGACTTTAGAAAGTTTTTCAATATTTGCAGTGACAATATAAGATTTGATTTGATCGACTTGATAAGTTGATAGAATAGACAATCCTACTTTTGGTCCGATTTTTGATACGGACGTCAGTTGTTCAAACAGTTCCTTTTCTGATTTTTCAAAGAATCCTACCAAAGAGATATTATCTTCTCGAACAATCATTTTTGTATAGAGTTTGATAGTTGAATGTTGTTTACAATGTTTCAGTGTATTTTTCGAAACCTGAATTTCATATCCAACTCCGTTACAAACCAGCAAAATGCTGTCTAAAGTCAGCTCTTCAATTTCCCCATATAATAGTCCTATCATTTAATATACTCCTTTTGTATCTATAAGTAAGTCTTTTGAAATCTTTGTTGTAAGTTTATGAAGGGAAGAATGTATTACTATCAAACTTGAAACAACTTTGAAAATCGACTTGTATGACAATGGTTTGTAGCAATTGCTAACGCATCTGCTGTGTCGTCAGGTTTCGGTACATCTTTTAAACGCAATGTTGTTTTTACCATATTTTGAACTTGTTCTTTGGGGGCTCTTCCATATCCACAAATTCCCTGTTTCACTTGTAATGGAGTGTACTCATAAACAGGAATATCGTGCTCTTTAGCAGCAAGTAACATAACTCCTCGAGCTTGTGCAACATCGATGACTGTCTTTGCATTTTTAAAAAAGAACAACTCTTCGATGGCAATTTCTTCAACATGATATTTTTTGATTAAAAAGCAAAGTCCTCTATAAATTTGTTGTATTCTATCTACAAACGGTTCTTTTGCATCTGTTTCAATACTTCCATAATCAATGACACGAAATGAGGTTCCGTTGTATTCTAGAATCCCATATCCGACAATTGCATATCCCGGATCAATTCCTAAAACAATCACAATTTTCCCTTCCTTATTGTACTTCATTATTATATATTATTTAAATAGCAACGAAATCAACTTCCAAAAT
The DNA here is from genome assembly GCF_057248345.1 of Filifactor sp. Classification (NCBI taxonomy): domain Bacteria; kingdom Bacillati; phylum Bacillota; class Clostridia; order Peptostreptococcales; family Filifactoraceae; genus Filifactor; species Filifactor sp. The sequence continues at coordinate 19,784 of NZ_DBHIIC010000015.1, forward strand.
TTTGAAGATAGAAAGTTCGTTCAATTTGTTAAACTGAAAAAATAAAAACTACCCATTATTATATCATAACTAAACACAGTTGTCTTATGATGTGTCTATTTTTACAGTTGTGTGTATTTCTATACTTAAATATTGTAAAATACGGGATATATTTTTCTTAATTGTAACTTTGCTGTAATTCACATTTTCAAAAATTTGTTGTATGATTGATATAGGCAAACAGCCATAAATTAAATTAGGAGGGATTTTATTATGAAGTTTGAAAAAATTGCAGTCGTAGCAATGGCAGCTGTTATTGGAGTGACATCATTTTCGTTTGGGGCAGGACTGTTTCAAAATAAAAAAGTGAGTTATGCGATTAACATGATTGCTAACGGAGCACCTTACACGGTACAAAATCAAGCGTTGAAACCATTTGCAACAGATGATGGATACACTTATTTGTCTGTAAGATCTCTAAGTGAGTTAGGTTTGGTTGATATCAGTTGGGATGGACCTACCAAAACTGTAACCGTACGTGCGAAACAAACAGAAGATCCTGTTGCAGTTGCACAATTGAATCAAAGAGTAGTACAGTTGACCAATGAAAATATAATTTTAAAGAGAGAAAACGAAGCATTGAAATCTAAAACATCCTCCGGCAAATCAAGCAGTTCTTCTGGAAAATCTTCCGGAACGGAATTGTTAAAAGATATATCCTCCGGTGATAGAAGAACTTTAGAAAGAGATATTAGCAGTGACTTGAAAAATGTAAAAATCTCTACTCGTGAGTATTCTAATCGTTTGACCTTTGATCCGGATGTAAGAATCAGCGGGAATCGTGTGAAATTGACATTGACAGCGAGAGAACAGTTAGATTCTGTTGAATGGAACGATGTACTAAAAGGAAGAAGAAGCAGTTATTTAGAAGAAGAGTTCTCCGATGAAGCAAAAGACAATGTAATCAGTGTTGTAAAAGATTCTTTGAAAAAATATTATGACTATGAAATTGAAGTATCTTTCCAAGCTTCTAAAACAGATAGCAACAAAGATATGAAAGAAATTGCAACAGCAAGCTATAGAGAATCAAGTGATAGATATAAATGTTATATTTCTAAATACTAATATTGTTAATATGAAATACCGGAACAGAACAACATTGTTCCGGTATTTTTTGGATAGAGAAACAGATGATTTTTTTATTTCCAAACAGTTAGAAAAACTTTTTTTATTGTTGAATTTATGGTATGATACAGTTAGTATTATGAATAGTTAGATTACTTCCATTCCTATATTGGGTATATTTTTCAAAATACTTAATCTTATTGTAAATAAAATAAACTGAAAATACTAACAATCTTATTAGGAGCGCAAGTAACATATTCTAAAATTTTTGTTTTTTTACATATTTGTAGATAGAAATATTTGTGAATGTGTAGTATAATGACTACCATACGTAAATATTTCTAAATGACGAGTAACAACAAAATAGAAGTAGAGTTTTGTTGGACTGGAGGAAAAGATGAAGAATAGCATAAAAAAAGAAATTTTATCTCTACTTTCTCTTTTGACGCAACTTGGAGTGTCTTTTCTTTTTCCGATCCTTATGATGATTTATCTGTCAAAGTATTTGGAGGAGCGTTACAGTTTTTCTCATTCTTGGATGATTTTCTTTCTATTGATTGGATTGTGTGCAGGAGTGTTAAATACTTACAAGTTGTTGAGACGATTTACGAAATAGTGAATTACAATATCTTTGCTTTAGGCTAAATTTTACAGTATTAGAGGTGATTTTTTTGAGAGAAGACGTATTGAAATTTCAGTTGAAATTGGGCATTCAAACTATTATGCTTGCGATTGTGGTTTCAGTAGTAGTCTTTTTTTTTACAAATTCCGGAAACAAAATAATACCCGGTATATTCTTAGGGACCTTTATTTCTCTGCTTAACTTTAGACAAATGGCGATTGGTTTTGAAAAAGCAGTATGTATGGAAGAATCTAGAGCAAAAAGATATGGAACCATTCAGTATGGGATTCGCTTTTTGACTGTGACTGTTGTTTTGTTTTTGTCCGCTCGCTCTCCTTATGTAAATGTAGTTGGAGTTATAATAGGTTTGTTTCTTTTGAAAGCAGTCATTTTGGGTAGCAATTTTCTAAAATTTATTTTTAGAGATTCTATATAATGTTTGTTGGGAAGGAGGAATAGTAAAAATGGAAAATAGTTTTGGGCCATTTATATTTTATGAAACGTCTTTTGGGTTAAAAATCACGGAGACATTGGTGGTTAGTTGGATTATCATAGGAATCTTAATCTTATCATCGTACTTATTAACAAGGAATTTGAAAAAAGTTCCAACCGGTGTTCAAAACATTCTTGAACTGCTGGTAGGAAGTGTGTATTCTTTAGTAGAAAGCACCATGGGAGCAGACCATATTTATTTTGCACCGTATATTGGAACTTTGATGCTCTATATTGCAGCTGCAAATCTATGTGGGTTGACAGGATTTATGAGACCTCCTACTGCTGATTTGAATACTACGTTCGGACTGGCGCTCATTACTTTCTTTATGTGTCACATTAAAGGAGTTCAATCTAAGGGAATAAAGGCTTATTTGAAAGGATTTACAGAACCGTTTTTTCTATTGACACCAATCAATCTTATTGGCGAAATTGCAAATCCTATTTCATTATCCTTTCGTCTCTTTGGAAACCTTGTGGGTGGATTGATTATTATGAGTTTGGTTTATGGTGCATTATCATCCCTATCATCTATTCTCTTTGGTTGGAATGTACCAATTTTACAATTAGGTTTTCCGGTAATTCTCCACATGTATTTTGATGTATTTGCCGGATTGTTACAAACGTTTATTTTTGGAATGTTGACGATGGTATATATCTCCAGTTCTATGGAATAATATTTTCGAATTATTTTTTTAATCCTCATTAAGAAAGGAGTGGAATGTATATTGAATCAAACAGACTTTATCAATCAGTTTTTTAGTTGGTTAATGACATTTGATAGAAGAGCACTTATCTTTTCAGCATCTGCAATAGGCGTTGGATTAGCGATGATTGCAGGAATTGGACCGGGAATAGGGCAGGGTTATGCAGCCGGAAAAGCTGCTCAAGCTGTTGGAGAAAATCCAAGTAGCCAGAAACAAGTAACGTTGGTTATGTTGTTAGGTTCAGCAGTTGCAGAAACCTCAGGTATTTTATCTTTAATTATTGCACTCATGTTGTTGTTTGGTAATCCTCTAGTAAAAATTGAGGGGAATACACTTATATTAATGGCATCTGCAATAGGAGTAGGTTTGGCAATGATTGCAGGACTTGGTCCCGGAATTGGACAAGGATATGCTGCCGGAAGAGGTGCAGAGGCTGTTGGAGAAAATCCCAATGGTCAAAGACAGGTTACATTGGTGATGTTGCTTGGATCAGCAGTTGCAGAAACATCAGGTATCCTATCTTTGGTAGTAGCTCTACTGTTGTTATATGGAAATCCCTTAATTAAAGTGGAAGGGAAAGCGATTGTTTTAATGGCTTCTGCGATAGGTGCCGGATTTGCAATGATTGCCGGTATCGGTTCTGCTGTAGGACAAGGGTATGCGGCAGGAAAGGCAACTGAGGCTTGTGGGAAACGGCCGAAGTACCAGCAACTGATTATGAAAGCGATGTTTATCGGTCAAGCGGTTGCACAAGCATCTTCTATTTTCGCGTTGATTATTGCGTTAATATTGTTGCTTGCAAACCCTTTAGTTTAGATTTTCGTATTATAATAATTCTTATATTGATATAAATTATAACAAATAGTTAATTTTTAAGGAGGAAAATGAAATGCAAGGAATTACAGGACAAGATTTAATTTATGCGTGTTCAGCTATTGGAGCAGGATTAGCAATGATTGCCGGTATTGGCCCTGGAATTGGACAAGGCTATGCGGCTGGTAAGGGGGCTGAAGCTGTAGGAAGACAACCCGAAGCACAAGGTGATATCATCAAAACAATGCTTTTAGGAGCTGCTGTTGCAGAAACAACAGGTATTTATGGACTTATTATTGCTTTAATATTGATCTTTGTGAAACCGTTTACAAGCTAATCATTTTTTAGTTTAGAATCAAATAAACGAAGAGGAGGTAAGCTTTTGAATTTCATAAAAGATGGACTGGTAAGTTTAGGTGGATGGCAAGTATTATTCACAATCTTAAATACATTCATTCTATATTTGGGACTAAAACATTTTTTGTTTGAACCGGTTAAAAAAATGATGGATGAAAGAACGGCGAGTATACAAGGACAATTAGATTCTGCAAAACGCACTGAAGAACTCGCAAATGAAACTTACGAGCAGTATAAGGAAAAAATAAAAGATGCAAAAGAAGAGGGTGCTAATTTAATTCTCGAAGCTCGTCATAATGCACAACTTCAGTATGATGATATTGTGAAAAGTGCCCGAATAGAAGCAGAATCTATTAAGAAGAAAAGTGAAGAAGACATCCTCAGAGAGAAAGAAAAAGTGATGGATGGAATGAAAGATGAAATTGGGGAAATGGCCATCCTCATTGCAGAAAAGGTAATCAAAAAGAATATAGAACCGAAGATTCAGGAAGAATTGATTGATGAATTAATTCAAAATGTAGGTGATTCACAATGGCGGAAATAGCAATCAATCGGTATGTTGACTCTTTATATGAGATAGCACAAGAGGAGCATATAGAGCAAGAACTGTTAGATCAGTTAACTAAGGTTGTAGATGTCTTTTTACAAAACGAAGATTTTTATCATATTCTGAGAAGTGATTTTTATAAAAAAGAAGAGAAGAAGAATTTACTGTCAGAGATTTTTTCAGGAAAACTTCATGAGTATCTCTTGAACTTTATTAAAATACTGATTGATAATGGAAGAATCGCTATGATAGAGGACATTAAAGACACCTATAAAAAGCGATATTATCATGATGAAAACATCAGAGAATTTGAAGTAATTACATCGATTCCGATGACTTCGACTCAAAAAGATAATTTGATATCACAACTGAAAAAAATGGTGCAAGCAAAAGAGGTTTATTTGATAAATCATGTTGATCCTGACATTATAGGTGGAATGAAATTGAAATCGAATGATGTGGAATTGGATCAAAGTATTACAACAATGCTGAAACAAATGAAACAACAATTACAAAGAAAGATGATTTAGAAGGGCGGTGAACCTATGGATATTAGACCTGATGAGATTAGTACTCTGATTAAAGAGAGAATTAAAAACTATGGATATAATGCTCACTTCAAAGATGTAGGAAAAGTATTAGAAGTAGGCGATGGAATCGCAAAAATAAGTGGTTTGGAAGATTGTATGTCCGGAGAAATTTTGGAATTTGAAAATGGAATTTATGCAATGGCTTTGAACTTAGAAGAAAGTTCTGTTGGTGCAGTTATGCTGGGTTCAGATAAAGGAATCAAAGAAGGCGATACTGTTAAAAGAACAGGTAATGTTGTACAAGTTCCTGTTGGAGAACAGTTGTTAGGTAGGGTAGTAAATGCATTGGGAGAACCGATTGATGGAAAAGGCCCTATTTTGACAAAAGAGTATATGCCAATTGAAAGAAAAGCGGCTGGAATTATTGAAAGAGAAAAAGTAAGTGAGCCTTTACAAACCGGAATTAAAGCGATTGACTCTATGATACCGATTGGAAGAGGGCAAAGAGAGCTTATTATCGGAGACCGTCAAACAGGAAAGACGACAATAGCAATTGATACCATATTAAATCAAAAAGGAAAAGATGTTATCTGTGTGTATGTTGCGATTGGTCAAAAATTATCTACTGTAGTACAAATAGTAGAAACTTTAGAAAAACAGGGAGCTTTGGATTACACAATTGTTGTTGCGGCGACAGCTTCTGAGTTGGCACCATTGCAATATATTGCGCCATATTCCGGATGTACTATGGGCGAGTATTTTATGGATAGAGGAAAACATGTATTGTGCGTTTATGATGATTTATCCAAGCATGCGGTTGCTTATCGTACACTGTCATTATTACTTAGAAGACCTCCGGGAAGAGAGGCATATCCGGGAGATGTATTCTATTTACATTCAAGATTATTGGAAAGAGCTGCAAAAATGTCGAAAGAGAAGGGTGGCGGATCTTTAACTGCTCTACCTATCATCGAAACTCAGGCTGGGGATGTTTCTGCATATATTCCAACTAATGTTATCTCGATTACAGATGGACAAATTTTCTTAGAAACTGAGTTGTTCCACTCCGGTATTCGTCCGGCTGTAAATCCCGGGATTTCCGTATCACGTGTAGGAGGAAGTGCTCAATTGAAGCCGATGAAGAAAGTTTCAGGGACATTACGTTTGGACTATTCTCAATACAGAGAGTTGCAAGCATTTTCTCAATTCGGTTCAGATTTAGATGCTGACACAAAGGCACGTTTGGATCGTGGCGAGCGTATTGTTGAAATTTTGAAACAAGGACAAGCTTCTCCTCTTTCTGTATCAGAACAAGTTATCATTATTTATGCTGCAAACAAAGGCTATTTGAAAGAAATAAATATAAAAGATATTCCTGAATTTGAAAAAGAATTGTTTAGATTTTTAGAAGGTTCCTATCCAAATCTAGGAAAATCTATGATAGAACACAATGATATTACTAAGGAAGATGAAGAACTGTTGCATAAAGCATTATCTGAATTTGTAGAAAAATTTAAAAACAGATAAAAGCCTCAGTTATTGAAGGGAAAGGAGGTCTTTATGGCAACAGGAATGAAAGACATAAAAAATAGAATTATCAGTGTGGAAAACACTATGCAAATTACAAAAGCGATGGAGCTTGTTGCATCTTCCAAACTTAGAAAAGCAAAGGATAAAGCAGAGAAATCCAAACCTTTTTTCGATATTTTGTACGACACGATGGTAAGAATTGCTTCAACAAAAAGAAAGCAATTATCTTCTGTTTATGTAAAACCTAGAGAAGAAAAAAAAGCGGGATTTGTTATCATTGGAGGAGATAAAGGCTTAGCAGGAGGATATAATACCAATATTTTTCGAAAAGCAGAAGAAAAGATGGCCGGAAGACAAGTTTGTGTGTTACCAATTGGAAAAAAAGCGTATGAACACTTTCGGAGAAAAGGATATCCTATTGTAAAAAGATTTGAAAACATTCCGGAAGAAGTTGAAAAAGTACATGTGTTGGATATTGTGGATACAGTGATAGAACTGTATAAAAACAGAGAAATTGATGAGTTGTATGTAATTTATACAGAGTTTGTATCTGCATTGACACAGGTTGTAAGGATAAAAAAATTACTTCCTCTATATCTGAAACCTCGAGAATTAGAAGAAGAATATGAAACTGTTCAGTATGATCCTTCGCCAACAGCAGTGTTCGATAATATTGTACCTCTTTATTTGGAAGGGATTTTCTATGCAGCTGCACTGGAATCTTATGCATCCGAACAAGGTGCTAGAAGAGTTGCGATGGAGTCTGCAACCGATAATGCGAAAGAAATGATAGAACAGCTGAATTTGCAATATAACAGGGCTCGTCAATGGAACATTACACAAGAACTTTCTGAAATTGTTTCTGGTGCAGAAGCGCTTAAGTAAAGAATAGAAGGAGAAGTTTATGATTCAACAAAATATAGGAAAAGTAGTGCAAATTATCGGGGCGGTATTAGATATACGCTTTGATGCTGAGCATTTACCAAGCTTGAAAAATGCGATTATCATCAAAAATGGGGATCAAGAGATAGTGGTAGAAGTAGCGCAACATATTGGAGAAGATATGGTACGTTGTATAGCTATGAGTTCTACTGATGGGTTGGTTCGCGGAATGGATGCGATTGACACTGGGGGAGCTATTTCTGTTCCAGTTGGAAAAAATACATTAGGAAGAATTTTCAATCTTTTGGGAGAACCGATTGATGAGGCTGGAGATTTGGAAGAAGGGGAAAGATGGCCGATTCATAGAGATCCTCCTGTATACGAAGAACAACAGACAAATGCTGAGATTTTAGAAACCGGAATCAAAGTTATCGATTTGATTTGTCCTTATCAAAAGGGTGGTAAAATCGGTTTGTTTGGTGGAGCCGGAGTTGGTAAAACAGTAATTATTATGGAGTTGATTAATAATATTGCCAAACAACATGGTGGTCTATCCGTATTCACAGGTGTTGGAGAAAGAACCAGAGAAGGAAATGACCTATATTATGAAATGAAAGAATCCGGAGTTTTGGATAAGACAGCATTGGTGTTCGGACAAATGAATGAACCGCCCGGAGCAAGAATGAGAGTAGGTTTGACGGGACTTACTATGGCGGAATATTTTAGAGATAAAGCCGGACAAGATGTATTGTTGTTCATTGATAATATTTTCAGATTTACACAAGCAGGTTCTGAAGTTTCTGCGCTCCTAGGACGTATGCCTTCAGCTGTAGGATATCAGCCGACATTGGCAACAGAGATGGGAGCGTTGCAAGAGAGAATTACTTCGACACAAAAAGGTTCTATCACTTCAGTGCAGGCTGTATATGTACCTGCAGATGACTTGACAGACCCTGCGCCTGCAACGACATTTGCCCACTTGGATGCAACAACTGTTTTGTCACGTCAAATTGCATCTCTTGGAATCTACCCTGCTGTAGATCCATTAGATTCCACATCAAGAATTTTATCTCCGGAAGTAGTAGGGGAAGAACACTACGAGGTTGCCAGAGGAGTACAGTCCATTTTACAAAAAATGAAAGACTTGCAAGATATTATTGCAATTTTGGGGATGGATGAATTGTCTGAAGAAGATAAAATTATTGTATCTCGTGCAAGAAAGGTTCAAAGATTTTTGTCTCAACCGTTCAGTGTCGCTGAACAATTTACAGGGATGGTAGGAAAATATGTCCCTGTTAGTGAAACAATTCGTGGATTTCGTGAAATTTTGGAAGGGAAACACGATGATGTTCCTGAATCAGCTTTTTTGTTTGTAGGAACTATAGAAGAAGCAGTTGAAAAGGGTAAAAAGGAGGAATAGTTATGCCAACATTCCGCCTAAAAATTGTAACTCCGGAAAAAATATTTTGGGATGGAGATGTAGATCTTGTTGTGGTACATACTACAGAAGGTGATATTGGGATTAAAGCTAACCATGTCAACTATATCTCACGACTAGACATCGGAAAAATTAAAATTCAGATTGGAAAAGAAAAAAAAGAAGCCTCTATTTCAAGAGGGATGGTTCTTGTTTCACAAGATTGTACCACAATTGTAGCAGCTAATGCAGAGTGGCCTGAGGACATTGATGTTCAAAGAGCTATGACTTCAAAGCAAAAAGCTGAACAGCAATTACAACAGTACAAACGTGGAGATAAAGAATTCTATACTGCCGCTGTGCATTTGAAAAAGGCCATGGTCAGAATGAGTTTAAAGAAATAGAGATTGTTTTTAAAATATCTGTTAAGAGAGATACACTATACCCTTAACAGATATTTTTTATTTTTAAGAAATTATAAATATTTTAAAAACTCATTTATAGGAAAAAGTATATTTACTGATGATTTATGATAAGTTAAGGAAAGAGTTTTATATAATATGAGATTTTTATAAAAAACACACCTGTATTTATCCGATGAAATATTGGATAAATACAGGTGTAAATATAGATAAATTTTGATTTTGTGAATTTATTTCACATCTATTATGAAATAACAGTATCATTTTTACTATCGTTCGATCTTTTATAGAGAATATGAAATATTTTTAATAAAAAGACGTTCAACACCTAAGAAACTACCATAGCCAATAGAAATAGTGTCAGTTGTTACTTCTAAAGAATCACATACGTGGAAAGTAACACCTTCTTCTGTGACTTTATTAAAAACAATATTAGAGTTATTTGATTTAGGAGAAATTATAAAGTCTCCATAAGTGGTACAACACATTCTTCTTTTGATTGGTTCGATATAAAGATCAGTTAAGTTTTTTTTGTTGATGTATGCTTTCGCATCTGCATCAAGTTCAATTTTCCACATAGTACATACTTCCTTTCGTTAAGAATTTAAAACATATAAAGAAAGATTTTTTTACCGTGATTAGAGATAAAAAAATCTTTCCAATTGGTGCCCAGAGGCGGAATCGAACCACCGACACGAGGATTTTCAGTCCTCTGCTCTACCGACTGAGCTATCTGGGCACAGGTAAAATTGATACATCTTCATAAAAATGGTGGGCTTAGCAAGACTCGAACTTGCGACCTCACGCTTATCAGGCGTGCGCTCTAACCTGCTGAGCTATAAGCCCCTGAACATATTCTTTATGCTATATGATTCTAACAGTCAAAACAGAAAAAGTCAACAAAAACATTGAAATTATCGTAGACAACTTGATTATCATGGAGAATTGGTTTGAAAGATTTTTAATATATAAGTTATTGTATAAAATGAGTCGAATTTTAATCATTTTGTATAGCGGTTGTATCGTTTTCTTTGTGTTTGTGCTACAGTCTTTAATAAAATCTTAGAATAACCCCAATTTATATTAAAATCTAATTGATATTCCATAAATTTGAAAAAATGCTCTGTTGAAATGTTGTCATTATTGAAGTAAGCAAAAATATAGTTGTGAATCATTAAACTATGAATTGTACATTAAATTATGACAGTGAGCAAACGGAAGAGATAATAATATTTGTTTGTTCTAAGAGTTTATTTGGTATTGTGAGCGGTAATGATTGTGTAGCTGTATGAAGGGTTATTTTGATGCCAACTGCTTCACAATACCAAATTTTACCTTGTTTATAAATCAAACAATCTTTATTTAAAATTTTGTTTTTACAGTACTCAACTACATCCTGTACATCAAACTTTAGGTTTCTTTTGATTCTCTAAACTTCCGTTTCTGTAGTATGAATTTTCTTGATATTTTCAAACAATATTTTTTTACCGGGTGTTGATTTTTCAGATTTATTGTTAATCGTTGGTGTGTTTGTCAGAGTTCAATTATTTTTGTGTTTTTTAATCAGCAAACTCTCCATCATAACAGAAACCAAAGCGGTAGGATTGATGACAAAATTTTTATCTGTGATTTTTTTGTTAAAGAAAGAAACCGATTTGTCGTGGTCAAGAATTTTATTTATGGATAAATACTGTTCAATTTCATCAAGCAAAAAAGCGGTTTGTTTGAGTTTTTCATCAGAAAAATTATTTGCATAATGAATGCTTTTCATGGTTCGTTTCAATTTTGTGTTAGGATATGTTTTTTGAAACACAATCTTTAATGTCAAAATAATATCATGGAATGTTTGATTTTCCAAATGATCAAAGTTGCTCTCAGATAAAATGTTTTTATCACATAAGCTTTTGATTAGTTCTATAGATTGCTGTTTCAAATCAACCGTCATTTTTAAACTCCCTATTTTTATTTTGTAATCATGTGTTTCGTTTCATTCATTTTTTGTAAATTGAGGATTCTCCTTGTTTCAAGATGTTCGTATGTATAAAAGCAGTAGATTTGTTTCTTGTTTTTTGGATATTCGTATCTTATTTTATTTTATGGAAGAGTGAGTATCAGCCACGCCAAGCATAATACATCCCTTGATTGGCGGAACGATTGATGTTTTCGGTATTCATCCAATGATACTTATTTTTAATCCATTGTTTTCCACGGTGTTGCAGTTCCTTATTTGCATCTTCATTCTTGTAATCATAATTACTATAGAAATAGTTTTCAATGTCGTTTCTTGTTTGTTCAATGTAACTTACAATAGAAATTTTTTCATCATTAGAAATATCGGGGTAGAGCTCTTCGATTATTTCGATGATTGGTCTGTGGAAATTTTTGCCAAATTCCAGAGACGAACTATAGACTGTATTTAAAATTTGTTCATCCATACCCTTCATCTCCATTATAATATTGGAATTTCCTCTACATAATTATAATTTGCACAATTGTTTATAGATTGTTTCGCTCCGGGAAATTCGTCAGTTTTATTGCTTCGATATTTTTAATATTCTTCAATACATTTAGGGGATGTCCTATTGACGATTTATCATTCTCAAATCGTTTGAATAAGATAATGCAGATGTTCTATAAACCTTTTTTGAAAAAATTACGAAATTCTGCAACTTCAGAGCCGGATTGTGTGATTGCTACTGAATGTTTTGCACCCTTAGTAATTCCGGGAGCATAGGTAATAGGTTCAAATTGAAATGAAAATTTTTCATTATATACTCTGCAATACCCTAAACGAGTTTCGGTGTTACTTCCGTTATCTTTATTAAATACGATAGGGTTATCGTATTCACTTAAATCAGGACTAACAGCAATTACAACAACTTCTCCTTCTTTATATCCTACAATAAAGTTACTGTGTTCTGTAATTTCAACAATGACTGCATTGGTGTAATTTTCCATGTGGCAATAAATTAATTTATAGTCATCTCCATTAGGCATGTTAACATTGAATATTTCTCTCATCCGTGCTTTGTTTTCTCTATTCTCTTCGTCGCTTGCTCCTAAAAAAGCTTTCTTAGCGAAATCCATAAGTCTCATAGTTTTACTCTCCTTTAAAGCTTAGTTTGCGATTACTATTTATTTTAATATCAACTACCATTATATATTGTATTCTTTTTAATATGAATTACAAGTGATATCCTTAAGTTAAGATAGAAAATTTAAATTTTTAAAGATGAAACACTCTAATACAAAATGAAACTATACCTAAAATTATTTGTTTGTAGTCCTACTTGTTTGGAATAATAAAGTGAGAATTGAACAAAAAAAGAGAAAAAAGAATTGACAAGAAGAAAAAGATATGATAAATTAAACACACCATTGAGGT